>JADZEH010000001.1 GCA_020850635.1 Candidatus Doudnabacteria bacterium
CAGACGATATGGAACTTGTTGTCATAGACTGTGTGGCTAGTGCGTCGATATCCTGTCATAGTTCCATTATGCTGAAGCCTTGGACTGAAGTCCAGAGTGTTCCTCTCGGTTTAGAACATAAAAAAACTCCCGAATTCGGGAGTTTTTTTATTTTATTTTTTTACAACAATATTTGATGGCGTACCGGCAATATAGTTTTTTATATTATCAATTGAGGTTTCCAAAATTCTACGCAAAGCCTCTACAGTTTGAGCACCCATGTGAGGCGTGATGATAACGTTATCCATATGCATCAATTCATGATCAGCCAAAACTGTTTGAAGTTGTTCTAATTGTGGATGGCCGTGTGATAAGATATTCAATTCGTCAATAACAAAGCCTTCTTCCTCTAAAACATCTAAACCAGCACCGGCCAAGACACCACTTTGCAAAGCCTCTACTAAGCCGACAGTTTCAACTAAACCACCGCGGGCAGTATTAATAAGGAAACTGCCCTTTTTCATCTTCATCAAATTTTCACGATTCAATAAATGATGGGTTTCCGGCATGTATGGCACATGAAGGGTGGTGATGTCAGCAGTTGCCAGTAACTCATCTAAACTCATGTATTTAAATGCATATTCAGCGGCCAGCTTCTCGTTTGGGAAAGGATCATAAGCAATGACTTCCATCCCAAAACCCTTAGCAATTTTGATGGTATACGCCCCAATATGACCGGTGCCGATTACACCGAGTGTCTTACCTTGCAAGTCGAACCCTTGTAAACCCTCAAAACTAAACAAACCTTGTTCTTTAACTCGATGAGCTCCTAAATACAGCTTTCTAGAAAGCGCTAAAATAAGAGCAAAAGCCAGCTCTGCTACAGTGTTTTGTCCGTACGCAGGAACATTACTTACCGGAATCCCCTTACTAGCTAACGCATCTAAATTGATGTGATCAAAACCAGTCGTACGTGTGGCAACGAATTTTAAATTAGGCAAATGCTCAATTATTTTTGGTGTGACTGGTGAGCCGGTAAACATCGACAGAATTTCTATACTAGCATCTGGCAACTTGTCATCCGAAAATTTTTCTTTGAAAAAACTAAGCTCATGATCAGCAAGCTGTTGTTTAATATATTCTTGGTCAGTTTCTGCTAGTTCGTAAAAAGCGATTTTCATAATTGTAAATTAAATAATTAATTGGTTAGAAGAACAAAAAAATCAGAAACATTACTTCCCGTCTTCCCTGTAAACACTAGGTCCTCAGTCGCTTCAAAAAAATGATAACTATCATTATTCTCAAGATAATGTTCTGCCGTTAATCCCAGTTTATCTGCTTTCACTTTTGTTTGAGTATCAACAATTGCACCTGCGGCATCGCTATGATCAAAACCATCGGAAGCTAAGGGTAAAAAAACTTGGTCTGGTTGAATATATTCAAGAGCTGATAACGCCATAACCTGACACCGTCCTTCCAACCCATGACCTTTAATTTGAACTGTCGATTCCCCAGCGCCAATTAAACACATATTAGGTTTGGCTTGCTTAAAAATATCGCGAGTTACTTCCGTAGCGTTTCCCTGATACTGAGAAGAATAAATTTGGGTTTTCCAGCCAAGATCAATCGCCGCCAAACGCATGGCTTCAACCGCGTACTCCGGAGATAGTAATAATATATTGTGAACTTTCTCAAAGTATTTGTCTTCCTTTGGAGTTTCAATTAATGAGCAGGAAGGCATATTACACAACTCTAAAATATTATACTGCTTTAAAACCGCAGCGGCATCGCCTGAAGTTGTGGTGTCTTTCACCGTCGGACCGCTCGAGACGATACCAAGGTCATTACCGGGAACATCACTTAAAATTAAACTTAAAACCGTAGCTGGATAACACAATTTAGCTAAGTTTCCGCCTTTGACCTTGCTAATGTGCTTGCGCACTGTATTTAATTCCTGAATCGAGGCGCCCTGTTTGGTTAACTGCGTCACAATATTTGTTTCTATGTCACAAGTTATGTCATTTGGATAGCAAAGAAGGCTACTGCCCCCACCGCTTACAACAAAGATCACAAGATCGTCTTTATCTGAATTTTCAACCAATTTTAAAAGCTCAAGTGTTGCCGCGACATTAACTTCAGTTGGGAAAGGATGGGTACCAATTTTACACGTAATATTGCCCAAATCCCCACCAACTAAATCTATAACGAACCCACAAGAAATTATTTTTCCTAGCTTTTGCTGCAATGCCTTAACACTCAAAAAGGCTGCTTTCCCAAAACCAATACAAGTAATCTTTTTATAGTCTTTAAGTTTAAAGGTGTTTCCTTGAATCTTTAAGACCGTTGATTTTTCATCGTAGTCAACTTGTTCGGCAATGACCAGCTCTGGATCAATGGCGGTATAAGCCGCATCAGCAATTAACAAAGCTTGTTTTCGCAATGGGTCGATTTTAAAATGATCGAAGTTCGTGATTCTCATGGATTAATCCTAGTAAAGACTCGTTTCAACCACAAAGGTGCAGTAATTAAAATTATAACGATCAACCCAACTATACCCACCACCCACCACATCAGTGTTCTTCCAACGGGTTTAGCCTGAGATAATTCTGGATTTACAGCTAAAGCTTCGTTACTTAAATCTGTATTCTGACTATCACCCTTTTCTCCAACTGGAACGTTTACGGTATCTAAATCTCTAGGGGTTTGATTTAAACCAGATTCTTGCAATGGCGCATACTCCCCACTCTTGGGCAATTTATCGTACCATTGGTCTGCCCTCACAAAAATTGGAAAACTTAAAACTACCACACTAAAACCCAACATCAAAAAAAATCTTGAAAAGTTCTTAGTCATATTAGTCCGTACTCCAACTTAATTGCTGATAACCACTGGTCGATAATGGAAAACTTGGTGGTGGCCCATAAAGCAAATTCGAATCGTAAGAATAACTTCGCGTAGTAAAGCCTGAAGACCCCCAATAAGTTGCTGCTTGACCATAACTTGAAATCGAACCGTATACTGTTAAGGTTCCCTTTAGCGACCCACTAAAATGATACCGTTGAAAACTTCCGTTCTGAGCAATAAACGCCGCATTAATTTCCAAATTACTTGGTACAAAGTAAGTCATTAAAATATCTTTTTGAGCAATCAAACCAAGAACGTCATCCCCATCTTTAGCTTCGTAAACTAAATTATTCGGAATTAAAATACTCGGAGCTGTTGAAGGATTATACGGAAGAGTTGCCGCAGCAAGCATTGCTCGACCGTCAACGGTCCCTTCAACCCAGGTTCTGTCTTCAATATAAATTAAACCATTAGCAGGCATGGCGCATGGATAAGGACTACAAACTGTGGTCTGCTCACTGCGGTTTTGATAATCAATATTTTCTGAGTGAGACTGACCATTTACATCCGTACCCGTAGCATGAGCACGCAAGGAAGTCACTTTATAAACTCGGAATGTCCCATCGCTTAAAAAGACAATGGAGTACCCAGAAGCATTGGATGCTGGTAAATACAATCCTCCACTTTGAGCGCTCGCTTTAATTGTCGCCAGGTCTGACGTAATAGAAGAATAATCTACATTAGGCACCGGATAAGTCCAAAAGGCTTGAGTACTGGCTCCCGCCGAACCCCAAATCCCATTTTTAGTTTGGCTCGGGCTACATCCCGTAGCCGAAGTACAAGTATAAGTGGCTCGGGCTGAATTAACCGGAGACAGAGCTGTACCATCGTAATGTACACCGCCATTAGAATGAAATTCTCCGTAAAATGTACTGGCTGCCCCAACCCAAATATCACTGTTTGTAAGGAAACCATATTTGGCTAAACTTGGGATTCCATAACGAACCGTAACCGTACGTCTAACCTGAGGGTTTGCCGTCGTCCAACCAGTAGATTGAATTGTCACAATCGTTGAACCAATTGGGGGTGGGGTAATTTCCAAACTATACTGACCAATCACTTCTTGAGTATCAGCATCGACAAAATCGTGAACATATGGACCAGCTACTCCAGTCCCATCTTGATAGTCAGTAGCATAATGAGCTAGGTGCCATTGATAATAGTTGACCCCAGCTTCAGCAACTTGAAACGCTTGTTCCCGATATCCGGTTGAGCGCAATACTTTGAACTGATAAACTGCCCCACTTAACACCGCTAAAACCGACAAAGAAAAAATGAAAATTAAAACGACTTCAAAAACCAAAATGCTACCACTTTGACTTCGCCCCTTTTCGCTTATAAATTTTCCAAAAAATTGTTTTAACATAAATTTATTCAGCTAAATTATCCTTTAAACTTCTAATTGAGCCGCTGGCTGTAACGGTAAAGAAATTAGTATTATCAACGCCAGCCACGTTAGTAATAAGTAAGTTTAATCGAACAAGCTTCACTTGAGTAATAGTCACTGGTGAAGTCAAAGCACTTCCAGTACCGTCATAACTATCATCAAAATAATAAAAAAGTGGAGTTGCACCATTAGCCACGTTGTCCTGAACCACCTGTAAAGTTTCATTAGCTCCGACATAAGCCAAAGGACTACCAGTAGGTTTTAATAACCCTCGATATAACTTACCGTCTGAAATGTAGTAACGAATGCGTTCGATGGCAGCATCACTATCAACATTACTATAAAAAGTTATGGCTTGATCTGCGACTGAACCCAAAGCATAAGTACCAGTTGATGAAGTCACGGCATTTCGTAATTCGTTCATCATTTGAAAAGAAATTTTTCTAGCTCGGTCGGCGTTTGCTGATAAAACTCCCACCTTGTTTGAAGTTCCAATCGCATTTGAAATCAACATCACCACACCAACCCCAAGCATTGTGAACACAGCAATTGAAACCATAATTTCAATAAGTGTAAATCCCTGTTGAATTTTAGAGTTGGTTCGATGCATAACCTTATGGACTTAAGAAAATTTCGTGGGCTTGATTACCACTAATCGTTAAAGGATCAACGGTTTGAGTCGTATAACCGGTCAAAGAAATTTCTAACTCGTAATCGTTATCCGCGGTGAGTCCTGGGAAAATTACTTGCCCAGGAGTATTACAACCTGAAACATAATTTATACCAACATTACTCAGTACTGGGGTAATAGAATCATCTGTAGTACTTAGAAAGGCTTTATAACGTATATACTGGGTGCTGGCATGACTGGCATGCAAAGTTGTTCCGGGAGTAGAGTAATAGGTACCAGCTGTTCCATCAGGACCTATAAAATTCCAAGTGAGATTGTCATTATTTGATGCAACTTGAAACTTCACCTCAGTCCCCGGAACTTGAGATGTTGGCTCCCATGTAATTGTCGTGAAATCACTTGCCGCCCCAGTATCAAAAGTAGATGATTCAAGTGATGCAGACGGCACATAATTGCTTCCTAAAACTCTCAAACGTAAGCCGGTGGGAGCTGTGGCAACATCAACATTCCCATCATCGCTTGAGTAACGAGTAATATCAGAAAAAGTTGTTTGTCCCCCGCCACCAACCCAAGAAAGTTGTTGCCATATACTACCCCCAGTCGTTGCGTAGCTATCAGAGCCGGTACTGTTCTTGTGTAAACGCACTGTTGCCCCTTCTAAAGCCGCACTTGTGGAAGCATCTTTCACAATAACACGAAGACTGTTTGTTGTGGCTGCCCCTAAAACAAAAGTAAATTCCTGAGAGGTTGCCGGTAACGCTGTAATTTGTTGAATTGGTGATGTTCCATAAATTGTATATGGTTCGCCAGTTTGCAATACCGGTATATATGTATCCCACTCGATATTATTAAGAGCGATTTGACCCGAAGCGCTTGAAGTCAAATCTTCATCGTACTTATAAACGTCTGGGCTTGTTCCTATTAACTTACTTCCTCGAACATTAACATTCACACCAGCAATAGCGGAGCAAGTGGCGTCAACAGTTTGAACGGTTAAATCAGCGACTAAATCGATAAACAAACTAACTTGGGTGACAGTGCCATCAACCACAGTCGAATCTGGTTTTACTGGATTTGGATTGGCAACTGTAATCGGATAAGTTGAGTCAGTTGAATACCCCGCTTTTGTCGCACTAATACTATAGCCATTTACACTTGCGGGTAATGCAACTTCAATAACTTGTCCGGTGCTGTCGGTTGTACGATCTAAAATAATATCTGGGGTAAGTGAAGTATTCTCAATATGGACTTCGGCCCCTTCTATTGGTTGGCCTGAGGCATCATAAACTTTTATTAAAATGGCACCGGCATTACTTAAGCCCTCTAAACCTTTTGGCGAAACAGTAGTTAGGAAATGAGTAGTCGTGCCGGTCGACAACTTTTCAATGAACATTTTTACTTGCTTATAATCGTTAGGAGCGGAGTCGGTACCAAGTAAAATCGTACCATCAGCAGGATCATCTATATAAGTAACTTCGTAGTAAATTTCATACTGGACACTTTCGATTGTTGTACCAATTGGATTACTAGCATCCGCCAATGATCCAGAAGGGTTACCGTTAACTGTGCCCACTTCGCTGTACGGTAAATTACGCATAATTTCAAGATAATTCGCGGCCAAACTGGAAAGTACGGTTTTCTCACGAGCCACACGCACACTCGTTGAAAGTGCAGCGTACGAACTTAATACACCAACAATGAGTATCGCAAAAATCGCGATCCCTGCGATCGTTTCTATGAGAGTGAAGCCGGATTCATCTTTATTTTGGTGGCTTCGGAAACTAAAAAAAGTTTTGATTTTTGGTTTCATTTTGCAATTTTACAACATAATTATACCACAAAAGCATGGTATTGATAAAACTGCTGTATTTTGGTACAATATTCGAGTACTTAGTTGTTTGAACTGAGTTTGAGAGTACAAATTGAATATTCGGGAGTAGCTCAGCGGTAGAGCTATCGGCTGTGAACACGGTTCGAATACGCAGCCTCCGCAAGCAATTGCGGATGGAAAACGAGGTGAATTGCTGGAAGCCTAAATCGTAAGATATGGTAATCAGCAGCCAAGCCCTTCGGGGAAGGTTCAGAGACTATCCTATATGGAGTACACTTGCTTCGATCAGTAAGTGGAAGCGCCTCGCATCCTTATGGATGATGATATAGTCCACCCCTATTAGAAATAATGGGATAATGTGTAACCGATCGGTCCTGGGTTCGAATCCCAGCTCCCGAGCCATAATAAATACCCCAACTAGTTTGGGGTATTTATTATTTCTTTGGAACGGATTCGAACCACTCAGCCGAATCCCGACCAACGATAATTTGAATTGTTTAAAATTCATAGGGGAAGTGCCGAAATCTCATTTCGGCCAGCTCCCGAGCCAACAAAGGACATCTTCACTGCGAAGATGTTTTTTGTTATCATGACTTTAGAAAAATAATACTACAAATATGGAACATCTACACTATACAATCCAGATCAATGCTCCTCAAAAAAAAGTTTGGGACACAATGTTAGACGAAGAAACATACAAGCAATGGACATCAGTTTTTAATCCCGACTCTTCAGCAGAATCATACGTTGAAGGCGATTGGGATGAAGGAAGCGATATTAAGTTTTTAGGCAAGAACAAAGACGGCACTGTCTCAGGCATGATCGGAAAAATACAAGAATCCAGACCAGGTGAATTTATTTCCATCAAGTACTCTGGTGAAATAATGCAGGGTAAGGAAAGTATATATGGACCCGATGAGTTATTTTTTGAAAACTACACTTTCAACGAAAAAGATGGCGGGACTGAATTGATAGTAGACATTAACGTGAAAGATGAATATAAGGATATGTTTAACGGTATGTGGCCAAAAGCCTTAGAAACACTAAAGCAGCTGGCTGAAAAATAAAAACCGCCGCATACCTGCATCAATTGAAGTAAGAAAAAAACCGTTAACTTATTTAGCGGTTTTTTGTTACACTATAAATATGAATATTGATTTAGTCTGGAACGAATTCAGATTTGAAATAGCACTGCTAATTTTTGTAGCTTATATTGTTGTAGACGGCATGTATGCTTATTACACATTAGCGGTTACGAAACGAAAACCTTATTCAGCAGCAAATGTTGGTGCTTTGATGCATTTTATACTCGCCCTCGGTGTATTAAGTTATGTCCAAAATTATTTGTACCTAATTCCTTTAGCTCTAGGTTCTTGGGTTGGAACCTTTATTATCGTCAAAAGAGAACAAGAAAAACCACCTCTGCAATGAGGTGTTTTTTTGTTATAATATGGCTATGAGCAAACAAATCTCCAGCGGGACATCACATAAATTACCATCAGATTTACTTAAGGCTCTGTCTTCTGATAAATCCGCAACAGCTCTATGGGAAGACCTTACTCCTCTCACGCGCAATGAGTGGATTTGTTGGGTGACTTTTGTTAAAAAAGACGAAACCAGAAAAGAGCACGTTAAAAGAACAATCAGCGAACTTAAGGAAGGCATGCGCCGTCCATGTTGCTGGTTAGGATGTATTCACCGCAAAGATAAGAAAATAAGCCCTTCAGTGCAAGCAGTCCTTAAAAAACTTTCAAGATAATAAAAGTAAACAAAACTATATGAAAAAGCTATTTACATGGCAGGCGCTTCTCCTCTTAGCTGGGACTGTGTTTGCTGGATACAATGTCGTAAAAAACTTTGTCACCTTCTATGGTTTTGAAGGAACGATTTTCAAACTCCAAGACTGTACCATTCCTAACCCAGTAACCCAAGCCTGTTTTTATGGTGCTGTAGGATTTTTGATTGCCTTGATATGGTCTATATCCTTACTCCAAAAACCAACAAATAAAAAACAACACTACCTATGGTGGTTTTTGTCAGCAGGAACGATTTTCGCTTGGTACAATGTCACAAAAGAATTCATTCTTTTTTATGGCACTCGAAGCGGTCCAGCGCTAGGTTGCTCTGCTACTCCGATTACTAATCCCTTTCTGACACCGTGCTTTACAGGAGCAACTATCTTTCTCATAACTGCAATACTGTCAGGGGTAATTTACTCTCGCTTATCAAAACAATCAAACTAACATGAACGACTGTATTTTTTGCAAAATTGTGGCGGGGGAACTCCCCTCACACCAAATCTGGGAAGATGAACAACATTTAGCTTTCTTAACGATATTTCCTAATACCGCTGGAGCAACTGTTGTTATTCCGAAAGTGCATTACCCGAGCTACCCCTTTGACTTACCCGACGAAGCTCTCTCCAACCTAATTATTGCCACTAAAAAGGTAGCAAAACTCTTAGATTCTAAGTTAGAGGATGTGGGTAGAACAGCTTTGGTCTTTGAGGGTTACGGGGTTGATCACGTTCATTCAAAGCTTTTCCCTATGCACGGCACCAAAACCAAAGATTGGAAACCAATCGAATCATCAGTGGAAAAGTATTTTGATAAATACGAAGGCTATATCTCTTCACACGACTACAAACGCGCGAACGACGACATGCTCGCAGACTTAGCATCTAAAATTCGTGAATCATAATCAATATAGCCATGAAAGCATTCAAAACCATAGACGCGTACATAAAGACTTTTCCTGGTGATATCGAAGAAATTCTGCAAAGAATACGCGCGACAATTCATAAAGCTGCGCCAAAAGCCGAAGAAACAATCAAATATGGCATTCCGACTTTCGTTTTTAACGGAAACTTAGTTCACTTTGGTGGTTTCAAAAATCACATCGGATTTTTCCCAGGTTCATCTGGTGTAAAAAACTTTCAAAAAGAACTTCTAAAATACAAAACTTCAAAAGGGACGATCCAATTTCAACTAAATGAACCAATCCCCTACGCTCTTATAACAAAAATCACCAAGTTTCGCGTTAAAGAAAACTTAGCGAAATAAATTAGATGTTTGCTATACTTTAATTAATTAACTAGGAGTAATAAGTTATGGATATTAACTATTGGGCAGTGATAGTCTCAGCAGTTGTGTCTATTATTATTGGGAGTTTATGGTATGGTCCTTTGTTCGGCAAAGCCTTCATGAAAGCTATGGGCATGAATGAATGGAGTGAGGAAAAGAAAGCCAGAATGAAGAAAAGCATGACTATGAGTTATGTTTTACAGGCTGTGGCCAGCCTCGTCATGTTTTATGTTCTTGCTCGATTTATGATTGGCATGGATCAGATGTCGGTACAAGGCGGACTCACCACAGCGTTATGGGTCTGGATTGGTTTTGTCTTACCAATACATCTAGGTGATGCTGTCTGGGGTGGTAAATGGATTTTGTTCCGCATCAACTCTGGCAACATGCTCGTAACATTGTTAGTGGTCGGTGCTATCCTTGGTGCTTGGGTCCAATAATAGATTTATTTTAAAACGTCCAGCCCTTTCATGAAAGGGCTGGACGTTTTTTATTTACCAGTTCCACGTTTTATCAATTCAATTAAGTTCACAACTTCAGCTTCCGATACATCAGCTATAGCAGCTGTTACCGGACGTTGATCATCAAACTGAATTGGTTTCCCAAGTATATTTGCATACGCTACTGCACAAATGCGATGGCCACCTTCAATATGAAGGAGATCGCCATTTGGTTTGCGAAACAAGATTATTGTGGTTGGTAATGGAAAATTTTCTGATAGCGGAACAACCCGATCATGGGTTTTACACCATTTAAAAAATTCTGGAATTTCCATAGCCTGTGCGAACGTGGTTGTAAGTTGATTATCAAAAAACTTCGACCATCCCGGATATGGTCCAATAATAATTTTAGGAAGTTCTTTGCCTGGATTTTTGATTGTTTCTAAGGTCCAATCTTTTTTATCCATCCCAAAACGAAGCGCTGTAGCTAAACGCCATTCCGTGATTGAATTAAAACCCTTAGCCTTAGCCACGGGCAAAGTATCTCGCCCCTCAACTTGCATCACTTCAGCGTCCATCCAAATTTTAAAAACTTCGTCAAATGTCAGTTGTTTCATAATCCATCATTCCTTTTCTGTATTTTACCATAAACCCTACGCCGACGTGATGGCGTTCTAAAACTCAATAGACATTTTTATTATTAGTGCTAATATAAAAAAATGGAACGAATAAAAATCGAAAATCACACATTTACTGGAAGCTTGTGGTTTATCGGATGGTTATTTACCATCGGGTTTCTCCATCTGAGCTTCGGTAAAGGCTTGCTGGCAATCATCATCTGGCCATACTACATGGGCGACATGATTAGCACCTTCGTGCGCTAAATTATGTGAACAAAGTGTAAATGAGCGCAAGCTCCTCGGCCTTGAGTAGATTTCGCCCTCAACGGCACGGGAACAGAAAATCCGCATCCATCAGGGTGCGGCATTTTTTATCTAAAATGCTAATTTATATCTTAATTCATCAATAAAGTGATATAATAGAATTAAGATCAATAAAGCGAAACAAAAATGGGCGAAGCATATGTGTTCCAAATCATGGGTCTAGTTTTGGTAGCCGCCGGTTTGGGTATGAGCCTAAACATGGATTTCTATCGCCGTATTTTAAGCCATTACAGCGAAGAGCCAACAGCAATTTACTTAAACGGTATTATTGCTACATCCATAGGTTTTTTACTAGTTCGTAACTACAGTAGCCTAGAGGGTTGGACTGCTCTCTTAACAATAATCGGCTGGCTAACCTTACTCAAAGGTTTAACCATCTTGATTATGCCAAAAACTCACGTCGCTGTAGTTGCTTACTTTAAGAACAACGTAACATACTTGCGCTCAGCAAGTATTGCAGTTCTTATCCTCGGTATAGTCATGCTTATTGGGGCAAATAGTCTGTAAACAAAGCGTAGAAAAAGTTCAAAAATTTTCGTAATACTAAAGAAAGGGGCATCATGAATAAAAACCTTGCGATCGTGGCTATCGTAATACTTTTGATTGGCGGAGGTGCTGCTTTCTATTTTGGCTTTAATGCTGGTTACGAAAAGGCAATTGAAAAATCACAAACAGATCAAGCGAAAACTTCTGAAACGGCCCCAAACGAACGAGTCAGTGGTGAAGTTGATCGCGTCCCGACAAACGACATCCCCGACAATACTAATCAGGTGAGCTTTCAAAAAACTGAAAAGTACGGTTATTACGGAACTTTAACCGTCACCGGTTACTTAGATATCCAAACGCGCACCTGTAACCCAGGAGATATGTGTGGCGAAACTGTGGACTATGCTTCGTTTGTTATTACAAAAAACAATCCTGAAATTCTTAAAGAGTTTGCTGCTACTCAACCAGGGACAACTTTTATTAGCCCTGACCGAATTGGCTTAGGTTGCTATCAAAAAGACGAAGGTCGTATATATTACGAAAACTTCGGTGATAGTGACAGCATTACCAGTAACATTGTGGGTAGCGATTTAGCCAAGCTCGAAGCTAGCACGAGAGATAAACCTGTTGAACTTAAACTCACGAAGCCAGTTCACACCACAAATCGCAACGAACCAGATTGTTATTCCCTGTTCCGCAACTTCGACCTTCTATAAACGTTGACTATGAATATTATTGATGCTGGTTGGAAACACTATATATCGAAGCAAAAAGACAGTTACGATGAAAATCGGGTTGGTCGAGTCATTACAGAACACAAACAAGGTGTAATCTTGATCACCAACGAAGGTGAACTGGTGGGTGTAGTGCCTCGTAAATTTATCTACAAAACCGATGAATTTCAAAGGCCCAAAGCAGGTGATTGGGTGGTTTTTGATAAACTTCCACAAGAACAGAAAGCGGTCATAACCCAAGTACTCCCCCGTTTAACCACACTCGCTCGCAAAGAAGTTGGTAAAAAAATTCAAACTCAAGTGATCGCCACAAATATTGACGTTGTGTTTGTTGTAATGGGACTCGATGAAGACTATAATGTCTCACGAGTTGAACGATACTTACTGCTCGTCAAAGACAGCGGTGCTCGTGCAGTTATCATATTAAATAAAAGCGACAAGGCTACCGACCTGGAACAACAACTTGATAAAATCAAAGCAATCGCCAATGAAACCCCAATAATTTCTATTGAAGCGACGAATCAAAATGAGATTGAGAAAATTACTAAATACATCAAACCAGGAGAAACTTTAGTTTTTGTTGGCTCTTCTGGTGTTGGTAAATCAACCTTGATAAACAACTTAATTGGTTTCAAGCGACAACACACTCAAGAAGTTCGCGAAAAAGATGATAAGGGTAAGCACACCACGACCAGACGAGAACTTATCCTGCTTGCCAATGGGGCTGTGTTAATCGACACTCCAGGCATGCGAGAACTAGGCACCGTCGCTTCCGAAGAATCGCTCTCAGCAAACTTTGCTGATATTGAAAGCCTTGCCTTGAAATGTCAGTTTCGTGATTGCGACCATGAAAAAAGTGATGGCTGTGCCATACTTCAAGCCATTAAAAACAAAAAAATTAGTCGTAAACATTACGAACAATTTTTAAAACTCCGCAAAGAAGTCAATCGCATCGAAGCCTTTGATGACACCCGCAAACAACAAAACCTCAAACTGCGAGCAAAGAAACAAAGTAAAACTATCAAGAAAATCCTCCAAAACAAAAACCGCCGATAACGTTATCGGGCGGTTTTTGTTTTGGCTCGCTTCTTTGTAACTTTCTTCTTCACTGCTTTCTTTTTAGGCCGTGGTAAATACAAATGCTTCTCAGCATGACACTTACATCCATACGGCTTGATGAAATCATCATAATACTCTTTGCCGTAGTCATAACCAATCTCCTCACCGGCAGCAATATTTTTGATGGCACTAATTAAGACTCTGCCCTTTTTGATATCAACTTCAGCATTTGGTTTACATGAGTGATTGATGTATCGCGCCACATTCTTACGACTAGTGCCATCTATAGTTTTATTTCTACTAATTTCAAACAGATACTTCCCGCCTTTAGCCTGAACTTGGGCTTCGTTTAATATAGGTCCCTTGTACTCAATAATAAACTGCTTTTTGGGAATGGCATTTACGGCGTACAAACCTAGGCCAGCACGAGACCGCTTAACCTGAACTTTCGACGGTTTATAGACTTTCTCTTTTTTCATGGATATCCTATAATGATTAACTCAGGAATTATACCACAACCCTCACTAACTTGAGTGTTTTTTTATATATCGATATACTAAAAGTAATCTATTAACGAAACTATCATGACTGAAAAAGAACGATTTCTTGGGTTATTTGAATGGGAAGCCGAAACCACAACTCGAGTTCTGAAAGCATATCCTTCAGACAAACTCGATTTAAGACCCCATGAAAAATCACGATCAGCCAAAGAACTCATGCAAACTTTCATCGCGGAAGGTGTTGCCATGATTCAAATTTGTGAAGGCGCTGTTGATTGGACCAAAGTTGTTGGCCCAGACCTCGCTACCGCCGAAGAATTAATTGTGGCCTTCGAGGGCATGATGACTCAGGTTATTGATAAAATCAAAGCGACTCCAGGTGAAGATCTTGAAAAAAATATGGACTGGATCGGTCGCCAAGCTCCCCGACTAGAAGCTTTGATGAGTATGCTATTTGACCAAGTCCATCATCGTGGCCAAATGTCAGTTTACATTCGCTTAGCTGATGGAAAAGTTCCCTCTATTTATGGACCATCCGCAGACGAACCAATGGAACAATTAGCCCAATAATTATGCTCAAAGAATTTAAAGAATTTGCTCTAAAAGGTAGTGTAATCGATTTAGCCATCGGTGTGATCATCGGGGCATCGTTTAACAAAATTGTCTCGTCGTTAGTCACCGATATTATCACCCCACCGCTTTCACTGCTCACCGGTAAAATTGATCTCAACAATTTATACATCTCCCTTTCTGGTAGTTTCAAAAGTCTAGCCGCTGCCCAGAAAGCTGGTGCGCCTGTCATTACTTACGGCGCGTTTCTTAACAACGTTATTGAATTTGCGTTAATAGCTCTGGTCTTGTTCTTGATAGTCCGCCAAGTTAATAAAATGCGCAAGTCACCGGAAGCTGCTCCTGACAGCAAAGAATGTCCTTTCTGTCTAAGCTCTATCCCTATCAAGGCCACTAAGTGCATGCACTGCACCTCTGGCCTTACCGAGTAAAAGAAAAAACATCGTTCGAAAAGTGTGGTTAAAGCCCCGGCACTTTTCTCATCGATGTTTTTTCTTTTTAAGCATATATCCTACTCAGTAATTGAAACGTTACCTTCTTTGTCGATTGTGACTACATAAACCGGTAGTCCGTCTGCCAATCTTTTCAAAGTTTCTTGTAACTGCTCGGCCGCGACTTCTGTAACAGCTTGGTCTATTTGATCAAGCGAAAGGTCTAAATAATTTCCTTTAAACTTTTCGTGAAGAGCGTGAGCTAAGCGTTCTTGTAACTTTTCATCGTGTGTTTTTTGATAAACAAAAGCTTGTGTGCCATCAGCGCGTTTTGGTTTTAAACTGAAATCGTCTGAGACGACAACCATAACTGCCTGTTCACCGTGATCCCCTTGCAAAACTTCTTGATGCGCCCCGTGCTCTAATTCTTTAGGCAACTCGCCAAGCAGGAAATCAATTTGTTCTTGTTCTAAACCGTATGCGGAAGGGTCGGTTTTGGCTTGTTTTAAATGACCACAGCCCATACCAGCGTTGGCGTGATCGTGCTCTGCGTGACTATCTGTATGAAAACTAAATTTCTCTGAGCCACCGATTATTCCTTCGACAACCGACAACACTTCTGAAGACTCTGGGTGAACCCCAAGTTTATTCAATGCACCGAAAGCAATCATCACAGTTCCAGCGTCACCACCTAGTTTAGCTATCGCCGGTAAATCATTACTACTCTCATATCGACCATCAACACAGCGACTACGAAAATCGACGATTTTATATACATTTTGCTTGGCAAACTCTTGCGCTTCGGCAAGCGACATTATTTTTTTATCCATATATTCCTTTTGTAGGGCAAACCCGTATTCGATAATTACTAAGCTATATTATTCTGTCTTTGATAAATAGTCAAAAAAAGGGCGGGAACACGAGGTCTTGATAACCTCGCGAACCCGCACGAATGACCCAAACGGGTCAAGATGAAGCGCTAACGGCCCTGTCGTCGTTGACGTTCCTCGGGGAAACATCGACGTAGAGAAAACCAACCTCGCTGGTCTCCAAGAGCACGGCGATGTAAGCCTCAATGACCATGTTCGGGAACGACTCCCGGAGACGATCCGCGGCCTTCCGAAGCTCTTCCGTATGGAACAAGATTTCCTCGGCTTCGCTTGCGAACTTGACGTACGCCTTGTACGCAGCGCAGTCGGTGTGATTGATGAGAACCACCTTCGCCGCACCGTGCTTGTCAACGCCGATTCCGACGTTCATGAGAATCCACTCGCAAATCTTCTCGTCTCCTGCGTTGATCTCACGAACACCGCCAGCGGCTTCCTTCATCGTGTAGGAAACGCCGAGCGTCTCGATCAGAAAATTGGGAACGGCCTTGCCGATGCGATACTCGATACAGCTGAGTACAAACGCATCAACCGACGTTACACAGTTCTGCTTGAATATGGCGACAAAACAAGATCTGTCCAAGAGTCTCTCCTCCAATCGACCGTGGTGATTTGTGGTCTGCAATCCGCGAAGGCGCAAAGCCACAACAAGACCTAATTGTACTCCTTTTCACTACAAAAATCAAGAGAAAAAATTAGCATAACATAGCCAAAATCAGTTAAAATACCCCTATGAACTTCAAGCAAATTCTAGAACAATACAACTACGATTTCCCCATCTCTGCAATTGCCCAAGAACCAGCATCGCCACGCGATAGCGCCAAACTTCTAGTCCATGATCGTGCGTCTCATGAAATTGCTCATAAGACATTTTTAGATCTCGTTGATTATCTTCCAGACAATGCCGTAATCGTCTTTAATCAAACCAAAGTTATTCCCGCACGGCTCATACTTAAAAAACCTACTGGCGGTAAAGTGGTCATTCTATATCTTGAAACTTTAAAAAATACAATCAAAATATTGAGTGATCGCAAACTTACAGTTGGAGAAACTTTGAAACTCAACTCAAAAACAACTTTCAAAATCAGTAAACAAGATGGGCAGTATTATTTCCTCAAGCCACCGTTCGATATTAACAAAATTCATAGTGTCTTAAAAAAGTACGGGGATGTGCCAATTCCGCCATACATCAAACACTCACCTCTCACGCAAAGTGAACTCAAAGATAAATATCAAACTGTATTCGCCAAACAAAAAGGTTCAGTAGCCGCACCAACCGCTAGCCTACACTTTAGTAAACGTCTTTTAGCTAAAATAAAAAAGCGTGGCATTTCAATGGCCTACGTTACACTTCATGTTAACCAAGGAACATTTGCGACTTTGAAAGAAGAAAATTTACAAACAGGTAAACTTCATAGCGAATGGTATGAAATTGATGTGAAGACCCAAGCACTTCTCAACAAAGCCAAAAAAGATAAACGACCAATCATCGCCGTAGGCACAACCGTTGTCCGCACCTTAGAATCAGCTAGTAACGCCAAAGGAAAAATCATCAAACCAACTGGCACCACCAACTTGTTTATCAAACCTGGTTACAAGTTTAAATTCGTTGATCAAATTATCACCAACTTTCACGTTCCCAAATCAAGTTTGCTCATGCTCATTGCCGCATTCACAGGCCGCGAACAAATTCTGTCGCTATACAAAATTGCCATTGCTAAAAAATATAAACTCTTTTCGTTTGGTGATGGGATGTATATAAAATAAAGGGGCCTGCCAGAAACCGAAGTTTCTGACAGACCTGAAGCCCTGTAGTCGATCGACCTAGACGGCCGAGATCACAGTGTGATGAAACAACTCTTGAATGACGAGCTCACTGATCGGATCCGAGCCAGCGACCTGATGGCCAATACCGGCAAACAGATCAAGCAGCTCTTGACGTACGCCCATGCTGAGTATGACCACGCTGTTGACGAGCAAAGGCTCGATCAGGTGAACAATCACTCCCACGCCGTTGAGATCCGAAACAAGGTAGTGCCCAGCCTCAAACACCACGTGAAGGGACTTCTCGAATCGAATCGAACCATAGATGACCCTCACCGGCACACCTGTACCGAGTTCGTTGATGCTGATCGATGGCTCATAAGCCATTGCGGTATTCATCTGAACCCTCTCCTCCGCCGATTTGTTTTGTCCGCGAACCGAAAAAATATTGTACCATGTTTTATCTATCTTGTCCAGTCCGTTCTATATTTAACAAAAAAGGTTTATACTTAAACCATGAAATACAAACTTTTTGGATTACTTTTCATAGGATTCTTAGTCTTTCCTAGCGTAGCCCTAGCTCAAACACCTACCGAGGAAGTTACTCGCCTCGACGTCGTAATTGATGTAAAAACCGATAGTCAGATAGAGGTCAGAGAAGAAATCCTCTACAACTTTGGTCCGGAACAACGCCATGGCATCTATCGAACCATTCCCCTGCGCTACAAAGCTCGTGGCGGCAACTTTAACCTGCGCATCAGCGACGTCTCAGTATATCTTCCAGGGCCTGAATCAGTTCCTTTTGAAACTTCCCGCGACGGTAATAATATCAAGCTAAAAATTGGCGATGCCGACAAGTACGTCACAGGAGAAAAGCTATACATTATCAATTACACCATAACTCGTGCTATTAATTATTTTAATGACCACGATGAACTTTACTGGAACGCTATTGGTACAGCCTGGGAAGTTCCGGTAAAATCTGCCACTGCCACCGTCACAATTCCTGGAGACGGCACAGGCTCAACGACCAAATGCTTTACCGGCATCGAAGGGAGTACCGAAAGCGAGTGCTCTACTCTTTCCAACGGCAATACTTTAAACTACGCTCCTAATCGCTCACTCGAAGCTGGTGAAGGTTTAACAATTGTTGCTGGTTTTCCCAAAGGTCTTGTGACTCAACCCACAACCACTCAACAAGTTCTGTGGATCATTCAAGACAACTTTATTCTTGGACTACCAATCCTCATCTTCTTTGCGATGTATTATTTATGGCGAAAGTATGGCAAAGACCCTAAAGGCACAGGAAACATTGTGGCCCAGTATGAAGCACCAGATAATTTTACCCCATTAGAAGTTGGGACACTTGTAGATTACTCTGCTCACAAACAAGATGTCTCTGCTGAAATAATTTATTTGGCCACCAAAGGTTACATTCACATTAATCGCATCGAAACTCAAAAACTTCTGGTCTTCAAAGGCGCTGACTATGAACTTAAAAAACTCAAAGAAGCTGGCACAGAACTCACCACAGCGGACAAAACTTTGTTCGATGCTCTATTTAAAGATGGTAGTTTAATCAAACTTTCAGAACTAAGTAAAGATGTTGAGTTTGGAAAAAAGATTGTCCAAGCCAAATCCGAAACAACCAAAGACTTAATTGCTCAAGGCTATTTCCCTCGCAATCCCCACACTCTTCGCACAGTGTTCATAATTGTTGGTGGCGCAATGGCAATTTGGGGTAGTGGTGTGGCTATTGCCATTTTTGGATTATATGGTGGGTTAGCTGTCTTTATCTCATCTATAATAATTATCACTTTTGGAGCGCTAATGCCGATGCGAACCCATAAAGGCGTTTTAGCACGTGAGCATATTCTTGGCCTTAAAGAGTATATGAATGTTGCTGAAAAAGATCGGTTAAAATTTCACAACGCTCCCGAAAAGAATCCCCAACTGTTTGAAAAACTTTTACCGTTTGCCATTGCTCTAGGCGTAGATAAAGCTTGGTCAAAGCAATTTGAAGAAATCTACAAAACTAACCCGTCATGGTACAGCGATAGTTCTGGCCACGCTTTTAACGCTTATTTCTTAAGCAGTTCCCTTGGTGACTTCTCGTCTTCCCTTAACAGCGCAGTTGGCAGCAGTACCACCACCGCCAGCTCTGGTGGTAGTGGCTTTTCAGGAGGGTCTGGGGGCGGAGGTGGGGGTGGGGGTGGCGGAAGTTGGTAACTTTTTATCACACAAAGCAATAATGTGATATAATAAAAGCACTATTCAAACAAAATAATTAGCAAAATAAACAATGAATAAAAGCTTCTTGGGTAATCCTTTCACTAAATTTTTGATTGGAACCCTGTGTGTGGTGATAGTTATAACAATCGCTGTTTTTGGATATCTTTTCAAGGTATATAACCCAAATGGATTACAACCACTATCCTCTAGTGCAGCTCAAAATCAATACGCCATTAATGATGTGACTAATCCCCCAACTAATGGGAATGATGATGGTTTATGTCGTGAACAATATCCAAACGTCCTAGTTAGTCCAACCTTGCAATCCACTTACCCGGGAGGACCTGTTCAATACGCAATTACTGTTAAAAATACAGGATGCGCAACACACAGTTATACTGTTGATGCTAAAAAACCAACCTCTGGTTGGACCAAGGCTTTTGGCTTAACAAATATGTCGAACGTTGCACGCAACCAATCACGAACTATAAATTTAACGATGACTTCTCCAGCGAATATTAGCAACGGTTCTTACCCAATTGAGATTACAGTCTCAACCGTAAACAACAATACTACCTTAGAAAGTAAAGCTACCGTGCTTTACACTGTAGCAAATCCAGTTATTGAATCATTCACAGTAAATGGCAAGGGTGATCCGGTAGCGGTCGCAGCCAACAGTATCCTCACAATTGCTTGGAGCTGCGAAAATACCCAATCTTCATACGTAAAAAATAACAACGGCTATATTGTGGCTCAAGGCGGAAATACCGTAACCTTTACCAAGGAAAGGGCTGTTACTGGACAACGCATTTATACTCTAACTTGTTTTGGTGGCCCAAACTTCACCGGAAAAAGTACGAGTAAAACAATTACTGTTACAGCACGATAAGATATGATACAATAACAAAGCCTAAAACCATTGATCCGAAACAAAAATGCCAAGAAAAATTAGTGAATCTCCACGACGAACCAGTCGCTCAATCGATAAAAGCGTAGATCAAAGCTATGATGAATTTCAATCTCGCTTTGCCTTAGTCACAAAAGCACGAGCTAATATTTGGCTCACTGCTGCTGTTGTCTTGTTTGTTATTGGCTTTTTAGCTGGAATTGTTTATCTAGCCGACCCTAACGCATTTTTACAGGGTTCTATTAGTTCTTCAGAGAGTAAGGCCTCTTTTCTACGAAGCGCGATTAGTCAAACTTTAAGAATTCCAGCAATTGCCGTCCCAACTAGAACAATTATCGATCCCCCAACCCAAGGAACACCAGGTAATCCTGGTAATGGCGGTAGTGCTCCAGCCTTCACCCCAACCCTTACGGTCACTCCTAGCACTGTCCGTTTAATCCCAAATACCACCTCAATCACCACTCGATTTGATCTAGCTTGGGATTGTCACCTCCCTCAAAACCGAGGAGAGGGTCGTCTGGTTAAAAAAGTTCAAAATACCACAGCCTGGATAACCGATGGCAAAGTTGGTGAATACTATACCGAAATTACTACTACAGTCAGCTCCTCGACGGACGGCGTACTCAGAGGAAGCTGGATTGCTTTAACTTGTACTCCAGAAACAGGCACACCTGTAACATTAAGGTGTGATGTTACACCGGCCTCACAAGCAGGACAACAAGGCACCTCTACTTGTAGAAACAGTAGTGGCTCTATCGTTGGATGTACACGAAATCTCCAAACGATTGCAGCAACCCCTACCTCTGCCACAATTGCTAATGGGAGCACTACGACATTCGCTGTGAGGGTTACGAATAATGATACTGCCGCCTGTGGACCATCAGCATTCACCATGAGTCATGCTCCTAATGATGGCACCTCAAACCTGTGGAGTTTTAAAAGCTACTCTCCATTTGCAGCTGTCATAGAACCAGGAGCAACCGCAGTATTCAATGTTCCAGTTACTCCTTGGGACCACAATCCTGGTTCACTAGATTATCTCTTTAGCGCCAGACACTCCTTAACCACCAGCACCCAAACTCAATACCTAAGCTGTGATCTTACTGCGAATGTTAAACCACGAGTCACAATTACTGAGGGCAATCGCAAATCAGGCGAACGTGACATCAGCGGGATTTATTCTCCTGGCTGTAGTGTGAGACCAATCGACGCCCTTAACTCAACCGGTGGCTATTATACTGGCCCTGATGATGGTTCTTTGGACAACAGCGCAACAGCCAACACAAATACAAACCAAACTCCAACCAACACCCCTACTCCAAGCTGGAGAGCAAGCATTATCTGGAGAACTATCTGCTGGTCTATTTATGGACGCAATGCTCCAAACTGTACACAGCCATAACTCTAACTTTCAAAAGACTCCTCTGCTATCAAGCAAAGGAGTCTTTTTTTATGATACAATACTAGTACTATGAAAATCCGTATTAGCAAAGTCAACTTTACAATTTTAATTGTTGCGGTGCTGGCAATTCTTAGTGCGAGCACTGTTTTCTATTTAAAAGTTCGCTCTGGTGACATTGATGTGAGCATAACCGAAGCAGAAAAAGATAAACGAGTTCCCTCGATTAACGGGACACTCGTTGATGCAGAAATTGCTGAAAAGCGGCCGATTGCTGTAATGATTGAAAACCATCCCGATGCTCGCCCACAATCAGGTTTAGCTCAAGCTGATATTGTCTATGAAGCCTTAGCTGAAGGTGGCATTACCCGCTTTATGGCCGTCTACCACAGTCAAGAAGCTGAAAGTATTGGTCCTGTTCGCTCTGCCCGTGATTATTATGCCGATATCGCCAACGAACTTGGGGCGCTTTACGCCCACGTTGGAGGTAGTGATGAAGTCCTTCAAAAAATCTCCAATAGTTACTACAAAAAACTTACGGATCTCAACGAGTTTTACAACGGCACTTACTTTACCAGAATTAAATCCCGCTCGGCTCCTCACAACACTTACGCTAGCACCGAAAAACTCCGTTCATATTTAGAGGACAAGGACTTAAAAACCAAAGCCGATATTCGCCTTCGCCCGTTTAACGATTATTTTGGCCCTGAAGGACAACTAGCTGACACTATAACCGTTGATTTCTCCACACCAAGCTACAAAGTTGGATACACTTACAACAAGACAAACAACACCTACTTAAGAAATCATAACGGTAAGGCCCATACAGATGCCGAAAGTGGTAAAACATTAGAGGCTAAAAATATTATAATCCAATATGTAAAATCCGCGCCAATTCCTGGTGACGAAAAATTCCGGATTGATGTTGATACCAAATCGGGTGGTAAAGCTTTAGTATTTCGTGGTGGAAAAGTTATCACTGGCACCTGGAAAATCACCAACGGAACAACTCAATTTATAGATGATAGCGGTGCTGAAATTGAACTCTATCGCGGCTCAACTTGGGTTGAGCTTGTACCAATTAGCAATCCGAACTTGGTAACTTGGGAAGACACACTAACAAAAACGGAATAACTATGAAGTTAAAAGTTGGCCAAAAAGCCCCACAATTTTCACTCACAGATCAAGACAACAAAACCCATTCACTCAAAGACTACGCTGGACAATGGGTCTTAGTTTATTTCTATCCAAAAGATGATACCCCGGGTTGCACCAAAGAAGCTTGCAGTTTTCGCGACAACTTACCGAAGTTTAAAAAGCTCAAAGCTGTTGTGTTTGGCATTAGCGCGGACTCGGTTACCAAACACAAAAAATTTGCTGACAAATACAAACTTCCCTTTACTCTACTTGCAGATGAAGACAAAAAAGTGATTCAGGCTTACGATGTTTGGCAGGAAAAAAGCATGTACGGACGAAAGTATATGGGAATAATGAGGACGTCTTTCTTAATTGATCCCACGGGTAAGATCGCAAAAATTTACGAAGGCGTAAAACCCGAAGCTCACCCAGAAGAAATCTTAATCGATCTAAAAACCTTACTATAAACATCAAATCCCTAGCCGTGTAAAACGAGCTAGGGATTTAACTATGGCCGTGCATTCTCATAGCGATGGGGTCTATAGATTTCCTATAGATGAACAAGGCTAACCGCCTAAGGCTTTTCGCTAACGCGAGAAAGCATGGCTCTGTGTACCGCTTGTTGCATCAATTACTTTTCCTTCCACTATCATCATACTCCATTCGCGCACGAGTTCAAGTCTAAAAATTGACAGAAAATAAAAAAAGCGGTGTATAACCCACTAATCGCTCATTCGTATGAGCAAAATAATTTTTCTCTCAAAAGTAAGTAAAATCTAATAAAACTTCCCTAAATTAGAACAAAAAAAAGACGCGAGCTTCGTGGTCGTGGAATGACCATGCTCGCGCAAAACCCTACACATTCATACAGATACCTATCCTCCTGTTGGCGTAATAGACTCGGGTTCCAAACCGAATCGATAGATAAAAGTATCACTAATGGACATATTTGTCAATAATAGTGCAATCATTTTCAAAAAAATCCTCTTAAATAAAAGAAAAAAGAGCGGTCACAGGCACCGCTCACTCGACCCACGTGATGTTGCCATCTTCGTCCTCGACGAGTTCGAGAGTGAAGACCAAGACCGGCAGATCTTTGTCATTCTGTCGCATACGCCCAAGCAGGTCGTCAAAAGGACTGACAATCGGCCCAGTGACCAGCCTACGATCCTCACAAGAAGCCGAAGGGCTTCCCTCGAAAGCCTCAGTGCAAATCTGACCCAAAATCGAAGCAATGCTATTCATGTGGCACCTCCGTGACCTTGATTTTAGTATATCAAAAAAGCTCCCTTATCGGGAGCTTTTTTCTAGTAGTCTCTAAGCTTATGAATATCAACGTGTTCTTTGATGCGTTCTAAAGCTTTGGCTTCAATCTGACGGATACGTTCACGAGTAACGCCGAACTCTTCGCCAACTTCTTCCAAAGTGTGAGTCACACCATCTTCCAAACCAAAACGTAGCTTCAAAATCTTTTGTTCACGAGGGTCAAGATCTTTCAAAATATTATGGACATACTCTTTGAGCAACTGTCGTCCAGCCTGATCACCAGGAGCAGCATGCTGTTCGTCTTCAATGAATTCGCTCAAAGTTGAGTCTTCATCACTCTCCCCTTCACCAACTGGTGAATCAATCGACACAGTTTCCTGCGAAATTTTCTTCAAGTGATAGACCTTTTCAACATCAATTCCCATTTCAGCAGCAATTTCTTCTGGAAGAGGTTCGCGTCCCAAGTCTTGAACCAACTGACGCTCGGCTTGAGCATACTTGTTCAAAGTTTCCACCATGTGAACCGGAATACGAATTGTACGAGACTGGTCCGCTAAAGCACGGGTAATGGCCTGACGAATCCACCAAGTCGCATATGTAGAAAACTTGTAGCCTTTACGCCAATCAAATTTTTCAACAGCGCGGAATAGACCTAAGTTGCCTTCTTGAATCAAGTCGAGAAGACCCAAGTTACGTCCCATGTATTTCTTAGCAATAGATACAACCAAACGTAAGTTTGCTTCAGTTAAACGCTTACGAGCCGCTTCATCACCATGAGTAATGCGCTTCGCTAAATCGATTTCATCCGCACCGGTAAGCAAAGGGACTTTACCAATTTCACGAAGATACATTTGAATTGAGTCATCGTAAATATCACCCAAATCAAAGGCTTCCGGCATATCTTCTTTACGCTTACGACTCTTGTTGCCAGTAGTCTTTTCGTCATCGTCTTTTTTGTTTTGTTCCCAAATGGAAGCAACTTCCTGATCGACAATTTCAATTCCACGTTTTTCAAGCTCAAACATGACTGCTTCTAAACCGACAATATCATCTTCAAACTGAGGCAAGGTATGCAAAAGTTCGGCTTCAGTAACGAAACCACGACCATGACCTTTTTGGCCTAAAGCTTCTAAAGCTTTTTCAACATCAATACTTAATGGAGCACCAGCAACGTGCTTTGATTTTACTGAGGAAGCTTTTTTAGCGTGAACTACTTTCTTAGCTTTATGAGCAGGGCGCCTGGCTGCAACTTTTTTCTTTGCGGGCTTTTTAGCTTTAGCCGCTTTCTTGACTGGCTTATGCTTAGCAACGACCTTCTTAGCTTTCTTCTTTGTAACCATAGAAAAAAAATCTTAATTAGAAACAAAAACTTGCGAGAATTTTTCTCGCTTCCAAAGGGCACCTATTTAGAGAGCCTATTTTCGTACTCCATGCGCTTGGCGGATAAAGTGGCAAATTCTTGTCCGATGGTCTTGACCTGATCGGTTAAGCCTTGTGATTCCGCTTGTTTTAGCGCTTGTGTTATCTGCTGCTGTCGATACTTAATACCGTGCAGCTTGAGCATATAAAAACTTTTTTGCAACTCGAAGACGAGCGCAGTTGTGTTGTTATCGAGGTATTCTAATTGTGATTCTACCATAAATTGTGCCTCTTTGGCAATTGCTGAAGATAAAGTAGCTTCGTCCGGTTTTTGCCCATTTATGATGGTTTTCACAATCTCCACAATCTCTGGGTCGGAATAGTCAGTTTCAGTAAGCTCGGACTGAACCGCTGAAACAAACTCTGGCACCACTAAGAGGCCACCTAAAACCTGTTTCTCTAGCGCTAGAGTTGTACTTGGTGCAGACGAATCAACTGCATGAGAAACTTTTTCCTCAGGCATACTTGGAGCAGCTGATGGCGCTACTCTACCAACAGTCTTTTGCAAATCAGTTTCGTTGATGCCATAGTCTTGGCTCACTTGGCGAATGTAATGACTTTGCTGAATTGAATCAGGAATGAGTTTTAAAATTGGGGCGAGAAAATCACTAACGTATTGTTTTTGTTCAATCGTGTTAAATTGATATCTCTTCAAACCTTGTTCGATGTAAAAATCGACAAACCACACTGCCTCGCTAACCGCTTTCTGCCACAACTCTTTGTCGCTCTTAATAAGCTCGTCAGGATCTTTGCCTTTTGGTAAAACAATAATTTGAAGTTTTATGCCAAGTTGAATAGCAAGTTGACCAATACGATGCGTGGCGATCATCCCAGCGTTATCCGCATCAAAACAAAATTTTACTGTGTCGGCTAAGCGCTTGAGCATGCGCAACTGGTCTGAGGTTAAGGCTGTGCCACTTGTAGCAACAACATTCTTAAACCCAGCTTGATGAGCTTGAATACAGTCCATCTGCCCCTCTACGACAACAGCTTCCCCTGCTTGGCGAATCGCCTCTTTACCGCGGTACAATCCAAACAGAACTTTACTCTTGTTGTAAACTAAAGTTTCAGGACTATTGATGTACTTTGCGGTATTGGCATCAGCTTCCATAGTTCGTGCCGAAAAACCAACGACATCGCCAAAGTAATTATGAATTGGGAACATCACTCGATTGCGGAATCGGTCGTAAATACCGCCTTTGTCTGAGCGTACGCTGACACCAGCTTTTACCAAAGCATCAGCTTCTACACCTTTCTTCGATAGTTCTTTTTCTAAAGTATGGAAATCATCTGGTGAAAACCCAATTTCCCAGTCTTTTATTGTTTCATCAGTTAAACCGCGATCTTTGATGTACTTTAAAGCACTCGCGCCACTAGTCTCGCTAACTAACTGCTTGTTGTAAAACTTCGCTGCAAAATTATTGATGCGTGTGATGAGTTGCTTTAAAGCGTCGTCTTCTTTGTTTGCACCACTATACTCCGGTAATTTCACACCAGCTTTGTTCGCTAAAATTTCTAAAGCTTGCTTGAAATCAATATTTTCTTGGCGCATCACAAAACCAAAGATATCACCGCCTTCACCACAACCAAAACAGTGCCAAATCTGTTTCTGCGGAGAAACCATGAGACTTGCACTTTTTTCGTTATGAAACGGACAGACGGCTTTGAAGTTCGTACCGGAACGCTTTACTTGAATGTACGAACCAATCAAATCAACCACATCAATCCGATCCTTAATATCTTGTAATACCTGGTCTGCCATTTAACTTATTCTTTGATTTTTTCTGTAAGACGTTTATGAACCTCAACAGTGACCGACTCAAGTTCATCAATGAATGGTAATTTAACTTTCGATTTGATAATTTCGATGCGCTTTAAATCTCGTGCTAATTTTTTGTCGAAATCTAAGCTGTACGGTGGACGGGCCCAGAGATCATCACCCGCGTCTAAGTTAAGGAGCATGTCGATGCGATTCGCTAACAAGTCGGCGCCACTAATAGCACAACCTTCGGGACTATCCATTTTAAGTTTATCAATGTAACCGTCTTTGCGCTGATCATATGGCGCATGAACATCTTCACTCACTTCTTGAACAAGATCCGCAACTTTTTTTCCAAAACGTTTTTCGATGTCTGCGTAAGTGTAAGTTGTATCTTCGATGACGTCATGAAGAATCCCAGCGATTATTACGTCCTCGTCAAAACCAGCGCGCTGTAAAATATATCCTACGGCAGCAGGGTGTGAAATATATGGGCTACGGGCTTCATCTTTGCGCTTTTGGTCAGCATGAGCCACACTGGCAAATTTAAGCGCTGAGAGCAGGTTTTTCGAGAAAAATAAGGTCATATATAGGTACTTTACCAGTAAAGGCAAGAGCTGAGCAAGGTATAAAAAATAGCCACATACAGGCTAGATTTTTTACTTTCAAACACAATTTTATGGCGGAGGCGGAGAGATTCGAACTCTCGAGAGCTTTGACACCCTGGCCGCTTTCCAAGCGACTGCACTAGACCACTATGCGACGCCTCCAGCACAAAATCACGTTCAAGTTTAACTGAATTACTTCACTAGTTTACTCGAAAATCGCACTCTGGTCAATGACCACTATTTTAAAACTCCTCATAACTATGAGGAGTTTTAGTCTTAGATAAGCCAGAATCTCGTATAAAGATATTCCGCCGCATCTATGATATGTCGTATTAAAACGTGGTTCATTTTTGTTTTGACTAACCTACGGTTTGAACTTCAATTAAGTTTACACGGCGACCGATTGGATTGCCAGTGACAAGCACAACCTTATCGCCTTTTTTCACTAAGCCATCTTTTTTTACTAATGCCAAAGCTTTCTCTAAATACGAGAGTACACGATCCACACTCTTATGCAGCACCGGATTGACTCCCCACAACAAAGCCATTTGTCTAACTGCTGTTGGGTTATCGGTCAGCATAATTAATTGAACGTGTGGACGCGGTTGAGACAGAAAACGTGCTGTAAAACCTGTTTGTGTTCCTGCAACAATCGCTGCCGATCTGGTGCTCTCCGCTAAATAAGCCACTGAGTCAGCCAGCATCGCCACTTCCGTACTTTCTTTATCACCAACATACTCGCAAGTCTCGGCAGTTACATATTCAGAATTTTCTGTTTCAATAATGATTTTGTTCATGGTGCTCACCGCTTCAACCGGATATGCCCCAAACGCACTTTCACCAGAAAGCATAACCGCATCAACTTTGTCCATAACCGCACTAGCGACATCGGTAACTTCAGCACGAGTTGGACGGGGGTTACGAATCATTGAATCAAGCATTTGAGTGGCCACAATAACTGGCTTCGCAGCCTGACGACACTTTTCAATCATCATTTTTTGGACAACCGGAACTTTGACTTCATCAATTTCTACACCTAAATCACCACGAGCAACCATAACGGCATCAGTGGCTTCTAAAATTTCATCAAATTTTAAGACCGCTTCTGGCAGTTCAATTTTCACAATAATCTGAGGAGCAGTCATACCCTTTGGTAAGTACTTCGTTATAAGTGAGCGCAGGTGGTTAACGTCTTTAGCGTGACGAACGAAAGACAAAGCCACGTAATCAACGTTCTGCTTTAAGCCAAATTTCAAATCTTCAACATCTTTGTCAGGCATAACACGTTCGGTAATGCGCGTATCGGGCAAATTAATCCCCTTGTTCGACTTGATTACGCCTGTGGTCTTAACCAGACAGACAATGTTCTTCCCTTGAACTTTTTTAACGTGCAATTCCATAATCCCGTCTTCGATGAGAATACGGTGTCCGGGTTTTACGAACTTCGAAAAATCATAATCAATCCCAAAATCTTTACCAATAGTTATAGTTTTACCAGCAGTAATGTTTACTGGCTTAGCCAAAGTACTGACACGGATCTTAGGACCTTGTAAATCTTGAAGAATCGCGATGGGCTGTTTGGTTTTGTTAGCCACGGTACGAAGATTGCGAATGAGCTTGGCGTGCGTCTCAAAAGTTCCATGAGAGAAATTTAAACGCGCCACGTTCATCCCGTTATTCACAAATTCTGTGAGGGTTTTAACACTCTCTGAGGCGGGACCGATTGTGCAGACAATTTTAGTTCGTTTGGTATTCTGTGTATTCATAGTAGAAAATCTTACTTAGTAGTTCCTTTAGCAGTCGTGAATTTAAGAATTGGTGAAACTGTTGTATTTCCAGAAGCATCTCGTGAAGTTACTCGATAGGCATAGGTAGTCTCTGGAACAAGCCCACTTAACGTTACGATATGCCTGTTTGTAAGCTTAGCGTCGGTTTTAACATCGAATGGCGGCTTAGTGCCATCTATACCGAATTCGACTTTACTATCGGCATTTTCATCTGTGGCCCAACCAATTGCCGCTTGAGTGGCATTAGCTCGAGCCGTGATACCACTAATCTGTGGGCCAGTCGTATCATTCTGAGTTGGCGGTGGTGTTCCCCTGCCAGGCTTTAGAACATCAAATGCCGCTACCTTCCAATTCACTGTGACGTTCTGGCTAAACATTTCCGGACCAACATAAATACTGTTGTATCTTAACGTATTTGGATAGATGGCTTGGCCTTTGTAAAAACGATCGGCGACCGCCCCAATATTCATTCGCAAGAAGGTTTCCCGACCCAATGCCAGAGGCTGAACTGGGACGCCAAATCGTGCCCAGGTAGAATGTGGCGCCAACTGAACAATCTCCTGACCACCAGCTCCGTAAGCTCCACAGCGAGACTCTACTCGCACTAACGGATCATTGTGTGCCCCACACCAGAAGTAGTAAGCATCGTATGGGAAACGTTGAGTGTCGGTTTTGGGAATACGCTCACCATTATCACTCATATGATACGGCGGACAATGAGTTAAGGAATCAGCGCGACACAAATCAACACGTTGTGGATTTAAATCGAAGGAAAGAAATCGTGTAACATTACTCGTGGCTCCATCTGAGCAAGCACTACCATCAACTTTCCAACACCCTTCAAGTTCTGGCGCAGCAAAACGATAACGATTCACGCTTGTACTTGGCACACTTTCATTCAATGTGACCCATGCTTGAAAAGTTATATCGGAGCCTTCCATCCAGTGATCGAATAAAATTTGACGATAATCTGAGGCGGAAGGTGCAAACATCACAAAGGCATCATAATCTGTAGTACCACTAGTTAAACTACTTTCCCAGACACGACGCATCTGCCCACCCATGCGCTGAGTACTAATCGTTGTATTATATCGTGACTGTGGTTGACCAGCTGGCGCTTGCCACTGTCCTGAAAAACCGGTGATGTAACTGTTACTAGCAGTTTTCTCCGACCATTGATGATTAGCGCTCACCCGCTGATTAGCGTTTCCCCCATTACCTAAGGTTATCCCCCAATGATACCACCCAAGAGATGAGCTTCCTGGAACTAAACTAAAGCATTTATTAGCTAAACTAAGTTCGCTGTCTGGCCAATCGGTTCTGTTGTTATCAGCGGCGGTGATGAGGTTACCATTCGGACCAGTACCATTTGCTTCTGGAGTTATACAATCAGCATGACGCTGAGTTGAGTTTGGTAAATAGAGCATAACATGAGCACCGGGATCAACCATCCCGCCATCACCCAAAATGCTCACTAAATTTTGATTATTATTTCTCGAATTTTGCTCAGAAACGTCGGTGCGAGATCTAAACCCCGCAAACGAAAACAACGGGTTTGTATCCGAGGCTAGATATACTACACCCAGGAAAATCATAGAAATGATGACTAAAACAGTCCAGTTTACCACCGCGTGCTTAGGATGACGATGCCATTTCTCATACCAAGACAGGTTTTTGCTCAGATATTCGTGTATTTTTTTCATGTCGAAAAACTTTCTTTCCTATAGTATATCAAAAAAGCTAGATTTTTACACTAAATTTGGTAGACGTACATCTCATGGCCGCTGGGAGTTTTGAAGTAGTCAATTTGATTTAGATGGCTGTTGGGAAAATCGCGGCTGACGATTGTCGTCCCGGGTCGACAGTCGGTTTTGGCCTTTTCTGCTAGCTGCGGCATTAACGGAGGATAAAGGTACATATACAAAAAATCTGCGTCCTGCCACGAGTGCTTGTAGAAATTTCCGTAAACTAACTCGGCCTTTGAACCTGTGATATATTTTTTGATAACCGCCCACAAATGGGTCCACAGGGTTGATTCAAAGCCCTTAACTTTCGCGCCAGTATACTTTTCGATTAAGAAAACAACTTTCCCATTACCGCTTCCAAGCTCAAAAACTTGATGGGTGTTGTTGATACCAAGCCGCTTTACCATCGGTTCAATATCAGCACCACCCGTTGGCACAAACGGTACGCGCGTAAACAAAAATCCTAAGAACGCGCTAGTGATGATGAAAAGTAATAGAATCGTGAATATGAGGAAACCAATGAGAAAAATAAGCATAATCTATATTGATTGGTTTTTCTTGGCGATGATTCGCTCAGCAATCTTTAACTGCTCTGGGGTGTTGATACCAATAATCTCTTTGTAATTTATCGGTAGCGTCTTCACTACTTTCTCTTGCTCAATAGCTAACGCCACCATATCAGTTAAATAATACTCTCCTTGTACATTATTTTTTTGAATGTGATGAATATTATCCCACAGCCACTGCGTGTTAAACGCATAGATACCAGGATTAATCTCTGTAATTAAACGTTGTTCTTCGGTCGCGTCTTTGTATTCAACAATCGCTTTCACGTTTTCATATTTGTCGCGAACAATGCGTCCAAAGTGAGAAAAGTTTGCATAGACTCCCTCGTAGTTTGGAACATGAGTTGTAAACATTGAAATACTATCCGATTGCTCGTTATGAAGTCTCATCAATTTTTTGATGCTTGCGCCTTTCACGAACGGCACGTCACCATACAAAACAATGATGTGTTCGGCGGTGACTTGCTTCTCCGCGGCCATCACTGCATGACCAGTTCCTAATTGCTGACGTTGAAACGCATAGGCGTAATCATTACCTAAAGCCTTCACAACATCAGCGTGTTTGTAACCAACAACAATCACTGGCTTGGATAATCCAGGAACTGTTTTAAGTTCATCGAGTAAATATGAAATGATGGGTTTGTCGTGAGCAGGTATCAAAACTTTCGGTACATTATGATCACCCATTCTCGTCCCTTTTCCGGCGGCTAAAATAACTGGTTGAAAATCCATGCTGTAACTCCTTTCCTTAAGTATACCTGACGATCATAAAAAGTTATCAAATAGCCCTTAAATATAAGGAAAATATTCTATTGAAGCCGGTTTGATGTTGTTAAGAAAACCATCGGAGCGGAGCGACTGGTTTTAGTACAACATCAAACCGGCTATTTATGTAGATAATATTTTCCGGATATCAAAAAACTCCCTTTTAGGGGGAGTTTAGTGTTTAGCGGGCAGCTACCTACTTTTGCACAGACATAAGCCTGACTATCATCGGCACCAGCGCATTTTACTTCCGAGTTCGGGAAGGGATCGGGTAGGACTACGCCGTAAATGCCACCCCGTCACGTTTCATCTTTGATAAAATGCAACGGGAGGGCACGATATAGGGTATGCTTTCGCTATGGTTTTAAAGCGTAAACCAGATTATTTGATAGAGCAAAGAAGCCCAAGAGTAGAATGAATACTACAAATAATATGGAAACAACCTTAAAGTGATGCATGTGATATAGGAGTTAGGGATCTATCTCTTGGTCGCGGATCGAATAAATTCGCCCGCTCCTCGTTCGTGCCGACAAAGTCGTCACTCACTTCGAAGTACCCATACAGTATACCACATCTTTCAAAGAACATTGTAGTGATCTAAATCTTGGTCGCGGATCGAGTAAACTCGCCCGCCCCTCATTCGTGCCGACAAAGTCGTCACTCATTTCAATCACAAATCGCTAGTCAATCTATCCTTCACTCGGAAGGAAAATCCGAAATAAAACTTTCGGTTGATTAGTATTGCTTGGCTGAACACATTACTGCGCTTACACCTGCAACCTATAACTCGCAGTCTAAAGTTAGATCCGTATTGCTACTTCACCAACTAAAAACTTTGAGGGAATACGCGGTAGTCTTCCGCGAACCTTTCGTGTCTTGCGACACAACGAAACCTAGTTTTGTGGACAGCTTCGCGCTTATATGCTTTCAGCGCTTATCTTAACTCGACCTAGCTACCCCGCGATGCTCCTGAAGGAACAACGGGTACACCAGAGGTCGATACATCTCGGTCCTCTCGTACTAGAGATGTGACCACTCAAGTTTCGTACACCCACAGCAGATAAGGACCAAACTGTCTCACGACGTTTTGAACCCAGCTCGCGTACCACTTTAATAGGCGAACAGCCTAACCCTTGGGAGCTTCTTCACCCCCAGGACGTGATGAGCCGACATCGTACTTATTCCATGATTTCGCATGGCGCAGACTATATCTTCATCTTATTTCTGACCTTAGTTTGCCGCAAACAGCGTACAAACATAGTCTAGATTTTTGTAATAAGAGTCGGCGTGTTACCTATGGTTATCAACTTGATAAAACATAAGTCTCCCCTTTCGGGTCAGTCGTTACGGGGTCAACTTTGGCGTATGCCAAAGCGACTTCCCACGGTATTGCCGGTTAATCAGAATTCTGAATTCTCACATGATTAACTACGGGTTCACCGTTATAGCCGATTTTATTTTCTTCAATTATCCATTGTGCTATGAACACAATGAGACGGAACGAAGACCACAGGTTGAATATCACTACTCGAGCACCCCGATTATGTTAAGGTGCCAAACCCTCTCGTCGATGTGGACTCTTGGAGAGGATCAGCCTGTTATCCCTAGAGTAACTTTTATCCGTTGGGCTTTGCGTCTTCCACTCGAACGCATCGGATCACTAACTTCTACTTTCGTACCTGCGCGAGTCGCCACTCTTGCAGTCAAGCATGCTTATGCGTTTGCACTATCAACGCGATTTCCATCCGCGTCTAGCATACCTTAATAAACGCCTCCGTTACCATTTAGGAGGCAACCGCCCCAGTTAAACTACCCACGAGCCACTGTCCGAATCTAGGTTAAGGATTCGTTAGAAACCAATCTTTTACAGGGTGGTATTTCATATTGCGACTCCGGTTCAGCTAGCGCTGAACTTTCAAAGTCTCCCACCTATGCTAAACAGCAAAAAACTAATTTCAATGACACGCTATAGTAAAGCTTCATAGGGTCTTCCCGTCTTGCTGCGGGTAGACGGCATCTTTACCGCCATTGTAAGTTCATCGTACTGTTCGTTAAGACAGTCCTCTACTCGTTATGCCATTCGTGCGGGTCGCAACTTACGCGACAAGGAATTTCGCTACCATAGGACAGTTATAGTTACTGCCGGCGTTCATCAGGGCTTGGCCCCCAATCTTGCGACGAGGGGTTTAACCTTCTGACACTGGCCAGGCATCAGCCCGTATACATCAGCTTGCGCTTTAGCACGGACCTAAGTTTTTGGTAAACAGTCGGGAGAGGTCTTTCGCTGCGGCCCTTTTGTCATGCTGGGTAATGGA
>JADZEH010000002.1 GCA_020850635.1 Candidatus Doudnabacteria bacterium
CTTGTTACAATCGTTACCGTATGACCCCAGCTGATATGCCTTCTGATGAAGTGATTATTGCAACTGCCAACCAGTTTTTAGCTGAGTACAGCGTTAACACTTCTAATTATGGACAGCCGATTGTTCAAAATTATTGGCTTCAAGAATATGAACGCGCTGCTGATAAATCCACCATCTATATTCCAGATACCGTGAATGTCATCTATCCGTATATCGTTGATGGTAAAGCAGTGTTTGATGAGGGCGGTTATCCTGGTGGATTGAATGTTAGTGTGAATGTTCGTCACAACATTGTTTCAAGTGTTTATGAAATTACCACTCAGCAATACAGTAAATCGAATTATCTTGGGTTTACTGACGAAGAGGCCATTGTTGACTTAGCTGAAAAAGGTGGTTTCCGAAATTATTACAGTATTTATCCAGCAGGTAGTAATGTTAAGAAAGTCGTTGTCGAACTTGGTACGCCAAGCGTAGGAATGATGCGCTTGTGGCAATACAATGAACTTTTTGGAACATCCGAAGACTTGTATGTTCCATCGCTGATTTTCCCAGTAACAAATAAAGCTGAGACCGGCTATTATCGTGATAATATTATCGTTCCTCTCGTCAAAGAAATTATTGATAGTAATGAACAGCCTCAGCCAATTCCACTTGATTTACCGGTGAGTGATGGTGCTGCTGCGGAATAATATAATTAAAGCCCCCAATTTGGGGGCTTTTTTAATGGACAGAATTGTGAAGATGTGGTAATTTGGGGTGTCGGGAACGACTTACAAGGAGGTTTGTCGCATGTCTGGAGTTATGGATGATTGCGAAATTGCGCGTGAACGAGCTCGCGGGCTTGTTGTGGATCTTTCTAAGATCGATCCGAACAATGAGTTGCTACGTTTTTGTCGCTTTGTCCTCTCCAAAGAAGACAAGCTTTACTTTTGTAAGGAGGATGATTGGTATGCTGGGAAGGAAGAGGTCTATTCTACTTTCCTGACAGACGAAGATCGAAAGAGGTGGTCCAAGGGTCACATCGATCGGTACCTTATTGAACGGTGCGCCACGGCAATGGAAAACTACGTGAGAGCACTGGAGGATATGATTCGAGAGCTTGAAAAGCACTTGTGAGCAAAGCCGTGTTTGTTTTTAGCTTGGTCGGTTAGGGATACAGCTCCCACCGACCGCTTTTTTTTTTATTTCTAATCACTATGGTACTATTAACAAATATGGATAATCCAAAAGTTATAGAAAAGAAAGCCAAAGTTGGAAAAGGCTTGTTTGCTAAGGCGCCAATTAAAAAAGGTGAACTCATTGCGAGTTTCGATGGAAAGATTTTAGGTTGGAATGCACCATGGAATCGGTATCAGCTAAGTCACGCTATTCAATTTGAGAAACGAAAGTGGCGACTCTCCAAAGGCTTTGCAGACAAAATTAATCATTCGTGTGAACCAAACTGTGGGGTGAAAAACTTGTTTGATATTGTCGCCATGCGCAACATTAAACGTGGGGAAGAGTTAACTTGGAATTATGAAATGACCGAAGACAATGAAACAGGTTGGAGTATGCGTTGTCATTGCGGCGCGAAGTCATGCCGAAAAGTTATTACAGGGTATCGTAATATGCCATTAGCAGTACGCAAGAAATACAAAGGGTATATTTCGCAGTGGCTTTTAGATGAGTATCGTTAAATTTTTGAAATGAGTGAATTTAAAGAAAATGTGATTGCGTATGTTGCGCGCGTTCCCAAAGGTAAGGTGGTTAGTTATGGGCAAGTTGCGACAGCCTCTGGAAGCCCGCGTGCGGCAAGGCAGGTTGGGGGAGTGCTACGTGCGTTACCCTCTGATTCTGGTGTGCCGTGGTGGCGCGTGGTTAATCGTGATGGCTATTTGAGTATCAAAGGCAATTGGGAAGCGTCGAAAGAGTTACAGAAACAGTTGCTTGAAAAAGAAGGTGTGGTGTTTGATGATAACTTTACTATAGATATGAAGCGTTTTGGGTTTCGTGATGGGTTGAAATAAAAAAAGTGGAGCCAGCTTGCGCGGGCTCCGTAGTAAGATCTTGGGTAGGTTGTTGGTCATGGCTAGAACCTTCCCATGCATTCGTCGTCGACTACGATCGTCAGCTTATCGATCATCTCGGTGACTTCGAGCGAAGCGCGAACACTGTCGCTTAGGTTGACCAAGATGAATTGGTTTCCGCCTTTGTTGCCGACTTCGTTGGTGAAGTAGAACAGCTCTCCGATGAATGATGAATCAATCGACTGGACGCCTTTTTCGCCGCCGAAGTGGATGATGAACTTTCGGTACCATCTGGTCCCCAGATAATATCTCATCATCCTTCGGAATTCGATCGTTCCGTGTCCGTAGGACAGATCTCCACGCAGGGTGATGATGACGGTGTCATGCATTGTCCGTCCTTTGATATAATAAACTTCCTTCATATCTGCCCCCTTGGTGCGGCATGAATCCATAGATCAACAACCGTATTGACCCTCCTTCAATAGCTAACTATTATACTTATACCGATTAATTAGGTCAATCTTACTTATGAACGACAAAATACAAACAGCAGTGTTTGCCGGTGGATGCTTTTGGTGTACTGAAGCCGTGTTTCAGCGGTTACGAGGTGTGCAGAGCGTAACTTCTGGTTATGCCGGTGGTGCGAACCCGAATCCGACATACGAACAGGTGAGTATGGGTAATACCGGACACGCAGAAGCGATTAAATTTGAGTATGATCCAGAGCAAATTAGCTTTCACGATTTATTAGAAGTCTTTTTTGCCACGCATAATCCTACTGAGTTGAACAGGCAAGGGGCTGATGTCGGAACGCAATATCGTTCAGCAATTTTTTATGTCAATGAAGAGCAGAGAGCTGAAGCCGAGAAGTTCATCAAACAAGTTGAAGCTGATGGGGTGTTTGATCAACCGATTGTGACGACACTTGAAAAGTTAACTGAGTTTTATCCAGCTGAGGACTATCACAAAGACTATTACAACAAAAACAAAGACCAGCCTTACTGTCAGGTGGTCATCAATCCAAAATTAAAAAAGTTTAAGGAAAAATTCGCCAGTTTACTCAAACCAGAATAAATCTGTTACAATATCGCCATGACTGAACAACAACCACTGAAAGTTCGATGCCAGAGCTGCGGAGTACCACTTGATGATTGGTTTTACGCAACTAATGAAGATAACTCAGAAAATCGAGATTATTGCCGCTTCTGTTACGCCAAGGGCGTGTTTGTTGAACCCGATTTAACCATGGACCAGATGATCCAGCGCAACATGGAATTCATGACCGTGAAATTGAAAATCGACGAAACAAAATCCCGAGAATTTAGCTATGCTTTGTATCCAACTTTGAAACGCTGGAAAAAAGATAGTCTTGATTAAGCGTGTGATATAATAGATAAGAGGTTTTAGCCTCTTTTTAATTTGTAACTTTTTTCCATGCAAGATTTACAAGAAGTGTTTAATCGAATTCGCGAAACCAAACAGAAAGCCAAAGAAATTAAGCAGATGTACAAAGATGCTTTGAATAGCTCTCAAGAGTACAACGACATTTTAGAAAAGTTAGAAAACTTGAAAATTCGCAAGAAGCAGATCGAGACTGACTTAAAAGAAGATTCATCGAATGACTTTAAACAACTCGATGCGTATCGTATGCATGTTAAAACTGACAATGAGTTATTGTCTGACTTGGCGATAAACAAACTTATGGCTGGTGAGACTATTGAGATTAAGGACGGCGAAGACCAACGGTATGAGCCTCAGTTCAGTGTTCGATTTAAGAAAGCCTAACGTGGACACAAAGTATACAATTATCAAACGAAACATTAAAAATCCTCGGCTTGAATTTAAGCACGGGGATTTGTTTGTTATTGTCCCGACTCGTGGTGTGTTTGATGTTGAAGCTTTTGTCACTCGTCACACGCGATGGATTAAAAAACACGCAGCGTACTATGAATCTTTGAAAGTGCACGCTGATAAGTTTGTGCTCGAGCCACGACTGGCTGCTGATTTTCAAAAACTTGTTATAAGTTGCTTAGATGAAGCTGCTCAATATTACAAAGTTACACCAAAAGAATTACGTTTTAAAACTATGCGCTCAAGGTGGGGGAGTTGTACTAACACCGGAATTATCACGATTAATTTAAAACTTCGATATTTTTCTGATGACATAATTCGATACGTAGTCTGTCATGAAATCGTTCACATGCGAGTGCGCAGGCACGATCGGAATTTTTATGCGTTATTGGCTGAAACCTTTCCCGATTTCAAGGACATGGATAAGAACCTGACCGCATATGAATATTTGCTTCATAAAAGCGAAGTTTTCGATTATAAGTTCCCAAAACAAGCCTAATTTTGTATACTTCCTTTATGAAACCAGAACAAATACCTTTCTCATTTCAGGA
>JADZEH010000003.1 GCA_020850635.1 Candidatus Doudnabacteria bacterium
GTAAATTCTTTTCCACCAATTAACAAAGGTAGCCAACCAAGCATGGTAATTAAAACGCTTGCTGCGGCCCAGTTAAAATCACCTTCTACATACTGATAAAGCTTGTACATGCGATCCCAAAATGGTGCTTTGCTCTTAAGCAGCTTAGGGATAAGATGCGGATAATATTCAACGTTATAAGCCCAACGTTTCTTCTGGTTATACTGATTTTTCAAAGTTTGCCAGAATGTCTCGGCCATACATGTATCTAATGATACTGGAATGAACAATGGTACGACTTGATAATCACCTTCATAGCGCAGATAACATTGCCAATAAATAAAACCATCTTCGTTGATAATGTCTCTTTTCCAAAACCCGACATCAACCAGCGCTCTTAGCGTCATAGTATGCGAAGAAAAGGTGCGTAAACGATCGGGACGGGAACTCTCAGTAAATTGCCAAAATGAATTCGACACCGAAACCACGCGAATAAATGCTGGGCTATCCCAAATATTATTGTTGTAAATAGCAATCGGTTGATAGCTTTTTTGATAAGGCTTGTTTGCAGTTAAAAATTCAAAAGTTACCCGAGCAAAATATTGCGGGTGCACAACGGTATCACTGTCAAAGTTTGAAACGAGAACTTGATCAACGCCAATTCCCAACTTTTCTAGTTCAGGTAAGATATGCTCAACTGCGTAAGCTGTATTAGCGCTCTTGCCTTTAATTTCATTTGGTAAACCATCAGGATGAACAGTAACAAAGAACTTACCAAATTCAGGTTCGTAGCGTTCTCGGATCTGACGTGCTACTTCTTGAGCTTTTTCACCAGCTCGTTCTTCGCTTGCTAATAAAATTATCATCCGGTCCTTCGGATAGTGAGTTTGACTAGTGGCAAAAATTGACTGATTTAAAACTTCAAAACTTTCATCGTAAAAAGGGAAAATAATAAGATGATAAAAATCGCGATAATTTTTATTGATGTTTTCGCGATCAAGTCCGTCTTGTAAACGCACAATCTCTTCCTCGTAATAGCGCTTTTCAAGTTTGTTTGTCGCTAAATCCCCGTGCTTTTTTAATGACTCCAAGAGCGCGTGTTTACCCTTTGCTAACTCTTCAACAAACTGAAACCAATCAATCTTGACGAATACCTGAAATCGTCGATAACTCGCAATTAAATGAAGCGCGACGTTAACTGCCTTAAGAAGCCAATACAAATCAAAGCATACAATAAACAAAGCCGCCCATACTGGTTTATAATATGAAAGGATAATTGCTCCCAAGAACACGATCCAAATTGATAACCCAGGAAGAATCTCCCACAACCGTTCCTGAAAAGTTCGTTTTCTAAACATTAATTTACTCTGATCAAAAAGAATGTTGCAATAAGCAGAATGACTGACACTAACAAACTAGACAACGCTAAAAACAACGATAGAATATTTCGAGGTGAACGAAGCAATCTGTAAACTCCATAATTCACGGCGATAATAATCAAGCCCACCATTGGGATCTTGTAAAAGTCTGTCCCTTTGCCAAGCAAGTCTACCCCAACAAGCACGGTATAATGAAGCGCATAAGTGCTATCGGGATTCGGGTTTATTTTGAAAAAGATAACTATAAATGTTATAATAATCGCAACAAAGCTTCCGATCCAAAGAAACAAAATTGAATCCGTAACTTGCTTAGGAAGTGGTGTAATGTGTTCGGTTGTATCAGGCATATTTGTGCTATGACAGCTGAGGTTAGTATAGCAAAAACACCACTTTTCTCAAGGCTTAAATAATAATGACTCGACTACAAAAATGGTTACTGGCTAGCGTACTAATCTTGTCAGTGTTTTTTCGTTTCTATCAAATTGCCGTAATGCCAGGAGGATTGTTCCCAGATGAAGCCGCTAACGGCCTCGATATCAACTTAATGCAAAAAGGACAGCTTCAACCGTTCTACGAACGTGGTAATGGACGCGAGGCTTTATTCTTTTACATGCTTTGGGGAAGCGTCGAAGCTTTCGGGAAAGGACCGTGGCAACACCATATTGTTTCGGCTTTAGTCGGAGTGCTCGCAGTCCTTGGCTGTTTCTTGGTTACACGCAAATTATTCTCGCTTAACGAAGTTGACCCACAAAAAATAAAGAGAGCGACGAACATTGCGTTACTCGCCAGTTTCTTCATGGCTGTCTCGACTTGGCACATTGTATTGTCCCGCACTGCGTTTCGAGCTAACCTCATCCCCTTATTTGCTCCATTTACTGTTTATTTTGGCTTACTGGCCTATTCTGCACTAACTAGGCGCTCCCGGTATGCCTGGGCAGCTGTAACTGGCGCAACTTTTGCATTAGGTTTCTATACCTACATCGCCTATCGCATTTTTGTGCCGATTCTCGCGATTGCTGTTTTGTGGCCACTTTTGGTTGATTGGTTTAAAGGGCGTTTCGAATTTACAAAAAAGTTTTTAGGACCTGCGTTGTTTTTAATTCTGTCATTCGCGATATTCATTGCTCCGCTCGCTCACTATTTTTATACCCACCCTGGATCATTCATTGGACGAAGCGGTCAAGTTAGCATCTTTAACCCTGAATTGAATCAAGGAAAACTACTTCCGACCTTGGGCGAAGTTACTAGACTAAGTGTTCAAGCTTACTTTGTTGATGGCGACCTAAACTGGCGACATAATATTTCTGGCCAGCCTTTCTTGTCATCTTTAATTTCCCTATTCTTTGCTATAGGTATAATTGGCTCGCTTATTTTGGCCATTTGGTATTTTTTCAGGCCATTGTCAAAAGCCAAATACTGGAAATTCTTTTTGCTTGCGGGATGGTTCTGGGGAATGCTCATACCAGTCGTAACCACCGCCGAAGGAATTCCTCATGGCCTGAGAAGCATCGGTACAATCCCCCCGGTGTTTATCTTGTCTGCGTGGGGACTCTATTTGATAGTTGAAGGTATTCAAAAATTCAGCGAAAAATATCACGAACCATTTAGCTCATGGAAGGCTAGATTGGTTCGTAGCTCTGTTTTTGTCCTTACAATGTGCTTTGTCGTAGCATTAATAACTCAAAGCTACTACGCATACTTTGTCTACGCAGCAAATAGCCCTGAATATCAATACGCCTTCAGAGCAGATTTAACAACTGTCAGCGACTATCTAAACAAGTCTCACGCTACTGTTAATAGTAATAAAACCAACACTTATTTAGTTCTTGATAAATTCTCAGTTCAAACTGTTGATTACTTAACCTCGCTTAACGCCGCTGACCCTAGCGACCCAGTTAATCAACCCTATACTCAAGTTGATCCTGAAAACTCGTGGGAGTTACAAAACTTAAACCCTGGTGATTTGGTTGTGTTTTGCCAATCTAGCCTTTTCGACATCACAAAATTCAAAATTCACCATCCAAATACGCGTTTAAAACTTGAAGCGCGAAACACTTTTGGACAAACCGTCATGGCGGTTTACGAAGTCACTAAAAAATAACTTATGAATGTCCTCAAAAAACATTGGCTACTTCTTGTAATAATTATTGTTGGTGTGCTTCTTCGGTTTTACAACAACACCACAATCTCTTTGTGGCACGATGAGGCTTTTTCCGCTCTTTATATTAAATACCCGTGGGCTGAGATGATGCATCGCATTGGCCTTGATGTCCATCCCCCACTTTATTACATTGCTCTACGTTTTTGGCACTACATTTTTGGCGATTCGTTATTGGCCCTAAGAAGTTTTTCAGTAGTTACTGGCGCTGCGATTATCCCCATAGCTTATGCTTTTGTAAAACGAGCTTTCCATAACCACCGCGCCGCTTTATTTGTCGCGTTACTTACAGCAATCAGCCCATTCCAGCTCGAATATGTTACTGAAGTTCGTATGTATACTTTTGGCGCGTTACTAGCCGTATTAGCTGCTTACTTCTTAGTCCGTTCACTCCAAACCGAACAAGAGTATATAGAAAGCTTTGATCAGAAAATTCCCAACCTTCCTGAGCGCAAAACTTTTCGCAACAAAATAATTTTGTTTTACATTTTGTTTGCGTTGTTCACTAGCGCGATGATGTATACCCATTACTATTTGTTTTTCACCGCTGCAGCTTTGGGACTTTATGGACTACTCTATCATGTCTTCAAGCATAAAAAAGTTCTACGAAACTATCGTTACCTTATCGGTTCGTTTATCGTTATTGGATTACTTTATGTCCCGTGGTTAAAAACGTTCGCTTATCAATTTAGCCAAGTCAGTCAGTCTTTCTGGATTCCTAAAATGGACAAGTGGAGCATTCCAACTACGGTTTGGGAAATGTTCCTCGGGTTTAATATAGATATCAACAACTCCACCACTCAAATTTACGTCCTGCTTGCATTGTTATTCACTATCTTTTTCCTGATCCGCTTTTTACAACGAACTCAAGAAAAGGCCAAGTGGTTAGTTGTTCTGACTTTGGTCGCACCTTTTGCCGGGGCAATACTCTTTGCTTTACTTGGTAAACTTCGTGGACAAGATTCATCAGTGTTTTTAGTGCGCTACTTCCTGTTCGCCAGCGTGTTTTACACAATCGCCATTGGAGTGTGGTTAGCTGAGTTCAAACATCGAACTTTTGCAGCTCTACTTTTAACCATTTATGCAATCGCCAATCTTGCCGCATTCCACCAATACTGGAAAGGGCTTGATACCGAAAATCGCCAAGGCATGGCCGCTGCTTCCGCATATTTGAATCGACAAGTTGAGCCAGATGACAAACTTTATGTCGGTAGTAGTTTTGAATTCTTCAATCTCAAATATTATAATCGCGCGCCTGTTGCTCCACTACTTTATAGTGGCGGAAATCGTGACATAAAAAATCTGCCCCACTTTGCAGGGACAGCGATATTAACTAACGACGATTTGCTTCCCGATTTCTCAGAGGCCACAACCACCAACGATACTGTGTGGTTATTGTGGACTAACGGTTTTGGAGGAAGCCAACCTGAGGTTCCGACAAACTGGGAACAGGTTGATGAAAAAGGTTTTGCTGAGGTTAGACCTTACGTTGGCACTTGGATTATCGTTACTAAATACGTTGTGAAATAAAAAGACTAGTTTTCAGAAGAAGCTGGATTAACTTTGTCTTCAGTATTTTCTTCTTCGCTAACTGGAAGTGTAACTACAGGCTCAACCGCGCAAGGAGCCTGTTTTGCGCAAGTAAAACCGCGTTCAGGAAAACGCATGTCTATATAATACAAACTCGAAACCTGAGCTGGGTTCATATGAACAATCAACGCGGTCAGGTTTTGCAATGCTTTATCCAAATCGCTACTTGCGTCAAAATATATTTTAAAAGGCTTAACGTGTTTTTCAATTTCACTAGCTTTAATGTGAACAATAAGTTCGTTCGGCACCAAAACTGACAATGGTCCCGTCTCTAACTCTGCGCTCTGATTGACTTCCGTAACAGTTGAAGGGAGTTCATAATAATCAACGGGTAACTTTGCTGTTCGCTCTAAATTATCCTGAATAAGTTCAATTGCTTTTAATACTTGTGGCGACAGATAATCTTCCCCTAATCTAACAGGACTTGTCGCTGTCGTGGAAATACGAACTAATTCAGTTTGATCATTTTGGTCACGCTGTTTAACGGCTGTGCCATCGTTATACAAAACATACTGACCATTCGGGGTTTCTAAAAGAAAGCGGTCTCGCTTAAATGACACTTGTAAATCTAAGGTTCCTAGGTCTTTTTTTATCTCATGAACTTGCCAAACATTCTTATCGTGTTTAAGGATGTAATCACGAAGATCATCCGTATTTAAAAGTATAACGTTGCGTTGAGCCGTATAAAAAGGACTATCGGAAAAATAATTTTTAACCGTGTCCCTAAGACCGTTCTGCAGAGACTCTTCGGCGCCGCTAACCGTAATATTTTTGACGAACAAAAAATTCGGAATATATACAAGATAAACTAAAATCGCAACCCCGACACCAACTACAATACGCGAAACCCACGAATCCAAGCCTAAACCAACTAAGACTTTTTGCCCTTCGGTTTCGGGGACTTGTGAGGCTTGTCGTTTGTAAGTTTGAGCTTCGCGTAATTTTTGAGTAAAGGAACGGTGCTGAAACCTCACTTTGGGATCAAGTTTTTTTTGTTTTGGTTTAAAGAACATAATTATTTGACCATTTTTGAACCGCTAACCTTTTTTAAAATATCTGATTGAAATGAAAAAGTAAGTCGTTGACGAGCTGTAAAATGTTGCTCTGCTAATATAACTAAGTTTTCTACTAGCTCGATATTTGAAACACCGGCCTTGCGCCAATTATGATGGTACAGACTTCCAGGTAAAGTATTAACCTCATTCACGTATATTTTACCACTCGACTTATTGATTAGAAAATCAACACGAACTATTCCCGTACAACCTAAAATTTTAAAGGTGCGCTTCCCCAACTCTTTAACCTGATTTATTAGGTTATCATCGATGTTTGCTGGAATCTCACTGTACAATGAATTAGCACCCTCACTTTTTGTACCACCAGATAAATACTTATCAGAAAAGTCAAAAAACTCAGTCTTATTTAATGGTCTTTCTACTTCCGCAACACGAATATCTTCATTCCCCATTAATGGCAAGGTAACCTCAATCAAATTTTGAACACCATCTTCCACCAACACCTTATCATCATAATGAAGGGCAACCTCTATGCCATTTATCAATTCTGTTTCGTTTTTTACTTTAGAAATTCCAATGCTTGAACCTAAATGAACTGGTTTAATAAATAGTGGCCATGATAACTTTTTAATATCTGTCAATAATTCATCTTTGCTCTTTTCCCATTCGGATGCAGTAAACCAAACATATGGGGTAACGAGAATGCCCTGACTTTCTAAAACTTGTTTAGTTAATGCTTTGTCCATAGCTACTGCAGAAGCAGCAACGTCGCATCCCACAAAAGGGACATTCGCCATTCTTAATAATCCCATTAAACTGCCGTCTTCTCCGTTTGTTCCGTGCATGGCTGGAAAAACTATATCAATTTTTTTTGCTATTGATCGTAAACCAGGCCAAATTATTTCAAATCCGTTATTTAAGGAAACCTGGAGTTTCTTAAATTTTTTCAAATTCTCTTCCCAACCGGGAGATTGAAAAAATGACAATTTATTCAATTGCTGGTCTGAATACCAAGAACCATCTTTGGCAATATATATAGGAATAACTTCATATTTATCAAGCGCTAGTAAAGACTGAATAATAGGAACATGGGCTGTAATTATTGAAACTTCATGTTCAGCACTTTGACCACCAAATATCACCCCAATAGTTTTTTTCATATAAATATGTTTAAAAATTAAGCGTATTGATCTGGCCAATCATTTTGAAGCAACACAACATCTCCAGACACAGTAAGATTTGGCAATGAATTGTATGCTTTAATCGCATTATCAAACCAAATAATTTCACCGGAATATTTTGCTTCCCTTAATCCACTTTCAATAAAGTGAGTAACTGAATTTTTAATCAATACTACTTTTTCAATTTTTGCTTGTGCCAGCCAAATACCAATTTCCTTATGGACTTCTTCGGTACGATGACCCATTTCTACTAAACCCGGAGTAACATAGAATCTGCGATGCCCATTCAGGTGTCCTAAAAAATCAATAACTGCTTTTACACCATCTGGATTTCCGTTATAACTATCATCCAAAGTAATTACCCCACTGCTATCATAGACTGGCTGCAGTCGATGTTCAAAAGGTTTGGTTTTTGATACACCTTCTACGATCTGTTCTTTTGTTAGCCCTAAATCCAGAGCGATCTGTAATACAACGAGCAAAGGACCGATATGGTGCATACCGAGAAGATTACTATGAAGATTTAACTCTTCCTCTCCATTTGAAACTTTGAAATCTAACCCAGCCAAGGTTGTTGTAGCATTTGAGACTTTCCGCTTCCCCATTCCATCACGAGAATAAATTTGTGACTGAGATGGCGCATTATTTTTAGCCAGACCATTTTCCCCATTTACAAACAAAGGTCTACCTTGCCCCAACCAATCTGAAATCTCATAAATTGTTGCGACAGTTTTATCAATGCTTTTGAATTTAGATAAATGGGCCTCATTTATACCAGTGACAATACCTAAGTCGGGCTTAGTAAACTTACATAATCTCATAATATCTCCAGGATAATATTCTCCCAGCTCAAATAACAATACATCCTCATCACCTTTTAAGGTTTGTAAAAATTTACTTATTCCCAAAACTGTGTTGTAGCTACTTGGTGGTGCTGCAACTTTTTTTGATTCTGCTAAGACCGTTTTTAGCATCTCACGCATCGAAGTTTTACCATAACTTCCCGCAATTCCAATCTTCAACGCTTTATGTTCAGATATAATTTTTCGCCCTCTTTGAATAATTATCCACTCTAAAGGCAATTGTAAAATTTTTAGAATGACTAGGAGACAGATAAATAAGTAAGGGAAGATAAACGGTATCAAAACTATACCAATCAAAAAAAATAATAACCCTAATATATTAAAGACTGAAAATAACAAAATAATTAAACTACTATATAAAGTAATTAGCAGTAAACCCCCGCCAAGAAATAACACACTCGCTTTTAGAGTAAAATCCAGTTTTTTTCGCTGCTCAATATGATTGAAATCAGAAGTGCGATTATACCAAGATAAAAAATCACGAATTGAATACTCACTGGCTTGCATCATATAAACCAAGGATCGGACATAACGTGGATTGTATCGGGTAATCCAATTTTTCATTACTTTAAAAATTCCTTTATCGCTTGCGAAATTTTTTCATGCTCTTCTTGATGGACGAAATGACTATTACCCTCAAACACTTGAAGCTGGGCATTCTTCATTTCATTTTCTAAAAATTGAGCATCTGAAACTGGAGTTGAGCTATCCTCGCTCCCCCATATTAAGTAAGTAGGTACCGCAATATTAGAAACTCTATTTGATAGATCTTCATTAATAACCCTTAAATAAGTTTCTTTTAAAAGTCCCGCATCTAGATAATCACTCCCTGCGGAATTATACAAATTTCTCCTCAATATTGGTCTAAAACGAGACAATAACGGTATAGCCGTAAAAAATTTCCCAATCTTTGCAATCACCTTATAAATAGTACTACGAAGATATCGTTTTTTTGTAACACCAGCAGCGCTAATTAAGACAATTTTTTTTGGTACAAATGTATGCTCAGATACACCTTTTATTATTACACGAGCACCAAATGAATGTCCTAACATATAATCAGGAGAGCATTCAATTTTTTTTAGAAAGCTTGCTAAAAAATGAATATAGTCATCTAAATCCCAAGTTAATCGAGGTAATTCTGTTTTACCAAATCCAGGAAGGTCTAATCGTACAATCCGAAAATTTGATGTTAGCGATGGAACAAGTGCATCAAAAGTATGAAGCGTATCTTTCCAGCCATGGAGCATCAACAAAACAGGACCAGTTCCCTGATCCTCATATTCCGTCGCAATGTTATCAACAATTACTTTCAAATTATTTGAAATTATTTACTTTGTGGACTTGCTCTTTATGACATCAACGCCAACGTACGGACGCAAAACCTCCGGCACAACTACGCTACCATCGGCTTGCTGGTAGTTTTCCAAAAGTGGAATTAAAATGCGCGGGCTAGCAATAGCCGTGTTATTTAAAGTATATGCAAACTTCATATTACCTTCACTGTCTTTGTAGCGAATATTTATACGACGAGCTTGCCAATCAGTAAAGCTAGAATCGCTATGGGTTTCGCCATAACCGTTACGAGATGGCATCCAAGTTTCAATATCATACATTTTGTACTTACCAGCGCCCATATCTCCAGTACAAATATTCAAAACGCGATATGGTAATTTTAAGTCTTGCAAAATTTCTTCGGCAGTTTCGCGCAAAGCTTCAAGCCACTTGTCACTTTCAGCAATATCGGCTTTACAAATAACCATTTGTTCAACTTTTTGAAATTCATGAATACGATACAAACCGCGGGCATCTTTGCCGTAACTACCGACTTCGCTACGATAACAAGCGCTAACACCAGAAACGGTTATCGGTAAATCTTTTTCCTCGAAAACTTTGTCAGCGTAATAGGCAAGTAAAGACGCTTCCGATGTCCCAACTAAATACATCGATTCTTTAGCAGAGTTTTCAACACCCGCTTCAACTTCTCCTGAGTTTGCAATTTGATAAATTTCTTCGCGACCTGCAGGAAAATGACCACTACCAACCAAAGCAAATTCACGAACCATTGTTGGTGGTGCAAACAGAGTAAAGCCTTTTTGCTGAAGTTTCTTTAAAGCATGTTGAATCAAAGCTTGCTGAAGCATAACTGCTTGGTTCTTCAAATAGTAACCACGGAAGCCAGAAGTTTTAACACCAGCTTCGATATCAATTAAATCTAGATCCTGGCCTAAGGCTAAGTGATCTTTAATCTCAAACTCAAATTTAGTTGGCACTTCTGCGACCTTACCAGTATCTTTTGGATCCACATGACCCGTAGCAGGACTCCAGTAGCTCCACGGCACGTTTCCAGACTCATCAGGCCCTATAGGAGCTTCCGGTGCAGGAATATTTGGGACTTGTAATAACAACGCATGATAACGCTGATCAACTTCGCGTAATATTGCTTTTTGTTCAGTCTGACGAGTATCAATTTCCTGCATCTCCAAAATTTTCCCTTTCTTCTCAGCTTCTGATAATTTTGGAATTTCTTTGGAGACTGCATTCTTTGTGGCTTGCAAACCTTCAACTTCTGCTAAAAGTTCACGACGATGCGCATCAACTTCTAAGAGTTCGTCTAAGTTAAAAGACAAGCGCTTGTCAGTAATCGCTTTTTTTATCACGTCTTCATTGTCACGAATATATTTGATGTCCAACATAGTGTCTATTTAATTTAAAGCATATCCACTGCGAGCTGGTCGCATTCTTTTGCGAGTTTAAAATCGGTATCAGTAATTCCATCAACTTCGTGAGTTGATAAACTTACGGTGACTTTAGTATAACGAATATGAATATCGGGATGATGGTTCATGTTTTCGGCAATCATCGCAAGCTTGTTGGCATACTCCATCGATTTTTTAAAATCTGGGAAGCTAAAAGTTTTTTGAACTTGACCATCAATTAAACCCCAACCACGAATCGCTGCTAGTTTCTCTGTAATCTGTTGTTCGGTTAAAGCTTCCATGTTATTTCTTGGCTTCTTTCATTGGCGGGAAAATCACAGTTTCGCGAACGGTTTTGTCCGCTAATACGCTAAACAAACGCTCGCTAACACCGAAGCCAGCGGCAGGCGGCATACCATATTCCATAGCTTCTACGTAGTCTTCGTCTAACATTTGCGCTTCAGTGTCCCCTGCTTCACGAAGCTTCATTTGATCAGCAAAGCGCTGTCGTTGATCAATCGGATCGTTAAGCTCACCAAAACCTTTTCCTAATTCCGTACCATAAGCCACAATTTGCATACGTTGCACAA
>JADZEH010000004.1 GCA_020850635.1 Candidatus Doudnabacteria bacterium
CCAGCATGCAAAAGGGCAAGGTATATACCGAAGGTACACCTGCTATTTTGCCGAGTTCCTTAACGAACATTGATACGGACGCCTTGGGATTCTCTCCCCATCCACCTGTGTCGGTTTGCGGTACGGACACCACATGACGTGACTACGACGCTTTTCTTGGCACCGGGATTCACACTAATTTGCCTTGCGGCATTTCTTCAATCGTTCGAGTTTACAGTCGTTATACAAATCTCTTGCGAGGTATCATATAGCAACATAGGAAGTTCGGATTTGCCTGAACTTCCACCCTACGCGACCAACAACGCACATAGTCAGAGTACGCTAGTGTTATCTCGATGCGTCCCGCCTTAGATAATCATGCGGTGGTTACGGAATATCAACCGTATTTGCCATCGGACGGACCTCTTGAGGCCCGCTCTTAGGACCGACTAACCCTGGGACGACGATCGTTGCCCAGGAACCCTTGGATATTCGGCGAAGAGGATTCTCACCTCTATATATATTACTTATTCCAACATTCTCACTTGTGTGCAGTCCACAGGCTCTCACGAGTCCTACTTCAACCCGCACACAACGCTCCTCTACCGCTGTACAAAAATAAATTCAAGTACAACCCATGTCTTCGGCACCTAGCTTAGCCCCTATATATTGTCGGCGCAGGATCGCTTGACCAGTGAGCTGTTACGCTTTCTTTAAAGGATGGCTGCTTCTAAGCCAACCTCCTGGTTGTATGAGCAACCCCACATCCTTTGCACTATAGCTAGAATTTGGGGGCCTTAGACGATGGTGTGGATTCTTTTCCATTTGTCCGATGGACCTTAGAGCCCACGGACTAACTGCCGAGCTATTAACTTTTAGAATTCGGAGTTTGGTTCGAATCGACCGATTGCTCAGCCGAGATCGATTCAGTGCTCTACCTCTAAAAGGAACACTCGACGCTAACCCTAAAGTTATTTCGAGGAGAACCAGCTATCACCCAGTTCGATTGGAATTTCTCCCCTACCCACAACTCATCCCCTAATTTTGCAGCATTAGTGGGTTCGGACCTCCCGCAGCTTTTACACTGCGTTCATCCTGGTCATGGGTAGCTCACTGGGTTTCGGGTCTAGCACATGCGACATATTATTTTATAAAGCTAATCCGCCCGAAGACGGACAACTTTATAAAATAATTACGGACTATTAATCCTCGCTTTCACTACAACTTCGTCTTTGATAAGACTTAGTTAAGCCGCATATAACTAACTCGTTGGATCATTCTTCAATAGGCACGCGGTCACCCCGCACATATCTTGCGATATGTACTTAAGGCTTCCACTCCTTGTAAGTATATGGTTTCAGAAACTATTTCATTCCCCTTCCGGGGTGCTTTTCACCTTTCCCTCACGGTACTTGTTCACTATCGGTCACTATGAGTATTTAGCCTTGGATCTTAGTCGACCCGACTTCCGACCAGATTTCTCGTGTCTGGTCGTACTTAAGAAAAAATTAGGAAATTGTATGATATTTCGCTGTACGGGACTATCACCCTCTTTGGTGCTCCGTTCCAGGAGTCTTCCGCTATAAACACACATTGTTTCCCTGTACCTCTGCCACAGTACAAAAATTTTGACTTGTAACACCAATTAAGCAACGCCGGCAGGCTTTAAGTCTCTATCCGAAGATTTTGACAACACTTAAAAGGTTTGGGCTAATAGATTACTTATTCACCACGCATCAGCATAGACGCATAATGAATAAATAACTATGTTCATCCCCGTTCGCTCGCCACTACTAAGGGAATCTCGATCGAGCTTACGCTCGAATTGATTTCTTTTCCACGTGTTACTGAGATGTTTCACTTCACACGGTTCCCGCACATTATACCCCACGGCATAAAGGCACATACGCTTCACGTATGTGGGTTTCCCCATTCGGACATCCACGGATCAAAGCTAATTTGCCAGCTCCCCGAGGCTTATCGCAGGCTATCACGTCCTTCATCGGCTCATAGTACCTAGGCATCCACCATATACCCTTATCTGTTTTAATCCAGATTGTTGATTGACTAGCAATTTGTGATTACCACTTACGTGATAAAAATAAATTACTTCTACACTACTCATACTTCTTGCAAAAGTATTTCGTAGGTAGGATTCAATGTTCTTGTCTATCTCTTGGTCGCGGATCGAATAAATTCGCCCGCTCCTCGTTCAATTCAGCAAAGCTGAATTTCACTTCCTAAAGATAAACACTCTACTAATTTAAGGAATTAAATTAGTGAGTTGATTTACTTACATACTCATGTTCGCTGGTTGATGTCGAACATGAGATACCCTATTCATTTTTTAAAGTTCGTGGTTGGCGTGAACTAATAATTCAACTTGTCGTTGTAACGCGGTACGCTTGTTAAGATTACAAACGAAGTGCGCTCCTGCCTTTGCAGAAAAACTAGCCACATATTCCCACCATATAGCTACTGCTCACTAAACGAGTATCTACGAGCCTGTATTCCCATAGTAATATTGGAATGCTGAGAACCGAGGAGCAGTAATTAGATGATGATAATATTTTTAAAAAGAACGACTAACCTCTTTGGCAACAAAAAAACCGCTATCGCGGTTACGTAAGCGTCAAATAAAAACGCTGTTTACATAAACCGCTTATTTACTAGTGAATAGAGGGGTTTTAACATGTATCGATTGCCTAAAATTAAGGTATAGGTATATTAAAATAGTTATGGGCCTTTGTCAAGCCTTTTTTGAAAAATCTTATCTATCGTAAAGTATCGATAAAATGGGTGGTATATGAGGTTTGAGCCCACCAAATAAAGGCCAATTCCATGACCAAAATTAACATCAAAAATAAGGTTTTTATTTGTGGCTTCATAAGTCGATTAATTTAGCTCTTACAACAAGTCGATTTGTGGCAGTAAACAGAGGTGTACACGTCCACAGAGTGACGATCGGATCTTTTGTAGGGTACTCAATATCATACGCTGTAGCGGGCACGACTTTATTCTCAAAAACTTTATACTTATACTTTTCCCCGTCCCAGAAAAGCGTAAACTCATCATCAACTTTGAGCTTGTCTAGATGGTAAAAAGTGTTTGGTCCAGACGTATACAGAAAACGATGTGCAACTAAAACCGTGTTACTTCCTTTATCTGGCGTACTTGATTTTGGTCGATGCCAAATCCCCTTTTCTAATGTGCTTACACTTGTCCCGTTGTAAACAACTCCATCAACATCAATTTGCTCAATACGCAAAGTATTCTCTGCGGGAATTGGTTCTTGTGGTTCATTTGATACAACCGTGTTATACGTAACAACTTCTTTTTTAAAACCAAGAAACTCTTGGGCGCTTGTCCACAATGGCTTAATGAAAAAACTTACTTCGGGAACTGCTGGCGCGACAATGATATACGCGCCTAACAACAACGTGCTCACGAAGAGCACGTTGTTTATTTTTCGGATTGTTGGATGCGGTGAGATAAATGAATCTTGCAGCATACCTATAAGCTTTTAATCGTGTCGGATGAAACTATTTATTTTTCGACGATCATCAACATATACAGTTTGCGGTTTTAAACTTCCAAGGAAACGAACCACAATTGATAGTAAGATGAACAAGAAACCAATAACGATCGGCGCAGCGTTGTTAAGCCCTGCAGCTGGCAGACCAGGAGCGGCATGACTTGTAATTGTAACTTGACCTTCGTTGTTAAGTGGATTTGAATCGGTTGGATCTGAACCGTTTAGTCGAGCGGCATTTACGATTGTCCCTACTCGATTTACCGTCACGGTTAATTGCAACACAGCACTACCACCTCTTGGTAAGGTTCCTACCGTCCAAATACCATTAGTCTTGTTGTAACTGCCAACAGTTGCCTGAGCTTTCACAAAGGTTAAACCACTTGGTAAAGTATCGATGATCGTAATGTTATTAGCCGTAGTCGAACCAACGTTCGCTAAGTTAATGGTGTAGGTAATCTGAGAACCAACGGCTGGCAAAGCGTTACTGACAGTTTTGGTTACAGCAAGGTCTGTACCAGGACCGCCGCCGCCAGAACCAACGGTTACGGAAGCGCTATCTTCATCGTTGCTTGAGTTTGTATCGCTAGGACTACTATCTGTTACTGTAGCAGTGTTCGTTGTTGTGCCAATCTGTGTGGCTGTAGCTGTGATAGTTAAGTTTTCGCTATCACCATCATCCAAATCACCAATTGTCCATATTCCAGTGCTTTGACTGTACGAGCCCGCGCTAACCGTGTGAGAAACGTAGACCAACCCAGCAGGAAGAATATCACGTAATTCAACGTCAGTTGCGTCACGAGGACCATTATTAAACGCTCTAATAGTGAAGATGACATTTGAGTTAAGCGCTGGGAAAGCGTTGTTTACTGTTTTAACAACTGCGATATCAGCTCGAGGACTTCCACCGCCACCTCCGCCTCCACTACTTACTGTAATAGTCGCTGAGGCTGTGTTATTGCTACTGTTTGAATCATTTTGATCGAGACCATTTAGAGTTACCGTGTTTACAATGGTGCCAGTACTGTTTGGCGTAAACATTATGTGAAGCGTTGCAGAAGCGCCGCTGGTCATGGTTCCAATAGTCCAAATACCTGTATTCTCATTATACGAGCCAACTGAAGCTGTATCTGAAACATGGGTGACCTGGCTTGGAAGAACGTCACGCAACGTAACATTAGTAGCAGTGTTACTACTGTTATTTGTTGCCGTGATTGTGTATTCAGTGTTTTGATTTAAACTTGGCGAACTGTTACTTACCGATTTTGTCACGCCAATGTCATATGATGTAGTGGTACCACCTGTGGTTACGGTAATATCAACAAACGCTTCGTTATTCGAAGTTACGGGATCAGGCAAACTTGATGCCGTAATGGTTGCGGTGTTGCGATGAGTACCGGTGGCATTAGCGCGGGCTGTGATTTGCAAGCTCGCATCACGACCAACATTCAAAGCACCAACAGACCATACACCATCATTAGCGTTGTAAGTTCCTTGGCTTGGGTTTGAAGAAATATATGTAACACTTGTTGGCAAAATATCGCGAACACTTACACCAGTCGCATTGTTTGGACCGAGGTTAGTAATGATAACTGTATAGAAGAAAGCCTCACCGTTTAATTGCGGTGTTGGGTTACTAACCGATTTTGTAATTGCCAAGTCGGCATTAGCTTCAGTGGTGACAGCGTTAACCGTAACCGTACAAGTTCCGGGAATATTTGTTGTAACTGTCGAATCGCTAACAGTAACCGTATATGTCCCTGGCGTACCATAAGTAAATTGAGCAGAAAGGCCTGTTGGTGGCTTAGTTGGATTATCACCAGTTGTTGACCAAACATAATTTCCCGATCCGCCAGTTGCGGTGAAGGTTGCCGTACCACCGGCTGTGATAATCTGAGTAGCTGGAGCACAAACTAGAGTTTGAACGTTTACAGGTGCGTTACTTAAGATCACTTCACAAGTAGCGGTTTCACCACCAACTGATACAGTAACAATTTTCTTTATTGTTTGGCCGGTTGGGATTGTATTATCAGGGTCAGATGAACGATAAGTTGTAGTGAAAGAATCGGATAGACCTGATGAGGGATCACCATCTGTGGCAGTCCATCGATAAGTAAGTCCCTGACCACTATAGGTTGATGTAAATCTTACTGGACTTCCAATCACAGCATTCTGCGATGTTGGGGCACAAGTTAAAGTTTGTCCTGGAGGTGGTGGAGGAGTAGCATTAACCAACACTGCACAGGTAGCTGTCTTTTTTGTAGGGGTACTACTATCTTCAACTGTCACAGTATAGTTTCCAGCTGTCCCATAAGTGAAGGTCGTTGTTGAACCTACAGGAGGCTTGGTTGGATTGTCGCCAGTTGTTGACCAAGTATAAGGAGCGGTTCCACCAGTTACTGAGAAATTAGCAGTTGCGTTGACTGCCACAGTTTGAGTTGCAGGAGCACAAACAAGTGGTTGTGGAGTTGGAGGCGGTGTATCACAACCATGCTCGTACCAATCGTAAGCATCTTTTAAGAGCGTTGATGTTGTTTGACCAGCAGCGTTCTTTCCAACAAAGAAAAGGTCAGACTGAAAACTACAAGGTGCTGGAGCAAGTTCTATATAATGAGTACCGTAACCCAAGGTTACTTGTTTCGTTTCAACTTCATCCTGATCTTCAAAAGGCAAAACTTCCTGACCTGACCCCAAGGTGAACATCGAAAAATTAAACGTAGCGCACCCCTCACCCCTAATTACAACCACGGCCTCATTTTTTAAAACACGGAATGAAGCATTAAGAGTATTGAAGCCCGCCATTGTAGTTACACATTGCTGAGGAGGAGGTGGCACGGTCCCCGGATCAATAACAACGATACCCGAAGCATCTTTTGATTGTGTCGGGGTGATAGTCTTTTCTGTTTCTATGTATACGGTCTCTCCTTTGACCTCTTCCACTGCAGGGGTTGGTTCTTTCACAGGAACTGGAACTGGCTCACTTGCAGGTTCTGTAGCGGGAGGGGTAGTTGTAGCGGGAGTAATTGTTGGGGTTTCTGTGTTAACATCGCCTGGTCCAGGAGTTGGAGCAGGAGGTGCATCGGGTTCTAGAAACTCTACAAAAGAATCGGCTGTACAACTTGTTGAAAGACTTCCTTCACCACCAGTTAATCGAATATAGAAAGGTGATGCGTTTACTCCAGATTTTCTAATTCGTAAATATTGCCATGTCCCTGGTGCGATAGATGGGATAGTCCAAACTGAACCGTTATAAGTACCACTGCTTACGGTAACCCCGGCAGTCGCAATTAAATCTGGACGATCACTTTCTACTTGTACGGTAACATTCGTAGCGGTTTCATTGGTATGGTTGTATAATTTGAAACGTTGCTCGGTATCGAGATTAAATGTACTACCTGGCTGCGTACGAACCGGCGCCAAACAAGGCAAGCGTTGATTGAGCTCTAATCGCGCTCCACCCCAGTCAAGTCTTTCATTTGCAGCACCTCCGAACAAACCTGTTAACTGATCTTTAAAAACAAAGGCCATCATTGCCAATAAGGCAAGGATGAGCATACCGATAGCGAGGGCAATAAATTTTCTGCGTTTTGGGTTATAACTCTGCGGGGTTTGGTAAAATTGATCCACTGTTTTAAGGTTAATTTTTGTTTCTACAAGACTTTCACGTACGCTAATTCTTCGCTTGGCAAAGCCAATCTTTTAAATTAGCTTTAGTCCAATTTCTTTGTCAGCCTAGCTCCGGTTTTGCTCAACGTAGAGTAACTACGTCTCACAAAATCCTCGCTGGCTTCCTCGAACTTTGACTAAACGTGCGAGTCTTGGATTTGATTGAAATAACTGTATTTACTATACCACATTTTTATACACAAGGCTAAATTTTCCTAAGCTTTTAGGTATGTTGATAACTTTTTAACCATATCTTGAGGTGAAGAGTATTCAATAACGGTCTCAGCAATGCTTTTTACTGAGTTTGAAAGCTTGCTGCCTGATTTATAGATGGCTATTATTGGTACCCCTTGAAGACTCGCCCACCCAAGCTCAATTCCTAGTCCAGTTGAAGGATGAGAGACTTCGGCAACCATATAATCCACAGTCTCTAACTCTTCCCTACTATTAAAAGGCTGATCGTTGTCCACGTGGGGCAAAATAATTTCCGCACGGTCATTTAAAGCACTAGCTCGTAGCGGTTCGTACAATTCTTTTTGATAATTCCCTTCGCGAATATGCCCAACGTAAATTTTCATAATAAGTTAAGTTTATGGTTTTTGAACAAGACCCAAGAAGCAAGTACATTGCCATTTATTATCTCACCTTTTGATATCAAAGCGTCGATCTCCTCTTCTGAAAGCCAAAAATCTTCAAAAGATTCTTCAATATCTGATGCCAAGGGAGCTGATACGAGACTCTCTGCTATAAATACATGCATCTTAGCAGTAGATCTTCTGTTATTAAGCAAGTAGGACCCAAGTAAGCTTAAGTTTATGGCCTTTACCTTTGCTTCCTCTTGTAGTTCACGCTGAGCACCCACCTTAACGTCTTCCCCAACGACAACCCCTCCACCCGGAAACTGAAATAAAATTTGGTTGGGAGGATACGAGTATTCCTTTTGCAATAAAATTTTTCCATCATCGCGCTGAGCGATGATTGTCACAGCCTCTCCCTTTTCTTCAAATCTTAAATACGAAGTTTGGTGACCATTAGGTAGCAAAACTTCATCTTCTATCAAAGTAATTCTAGGATGCTTAAAGAGCTCTTTAGAAGATATTGTTTTCCACATACTATTTGATTAAATCTAAGAATTCTTTTTCGTTCAAAATAGTCACGCCTAGTTTTTCAGCTTTTATGGCTTTTGAACCAGGGTTTTCCCCCACCACCACATAACTAGTATTCTTTGAGACTGATTCAGCAGCGTGACCACCAAGCGCTTTGATCTTTGCCTTGGCTTCGTCTCGACTCATTGATTCCAAAGTTCCCGTAACCACAAAAGTCTTCCCGGTTAACTTCCCTGCGACTTTCTTTGCTTGTTTCTTTATCTCTACCCCGTTGGCTAAAAGCTTCTCTATATAATGAACGTTTTCCTTATACCTAAAATAATCAAAAACACTTTGCGACACAATTGGTCCAATGTTTTCAATCGCGTTGATTTCATCAACCGAGGCTTTCATGATTTTGTCGAGTGTCCCAAAATGCTCAGCCAAATCTTCTGAAGTCTGCTCACCAACATTCATAATCCCTAGTGCGTACAAAAACTTGGCCAAAGAAATTTCTCGATGGTCCGCAATCGACTGGATTATATTCTCCGCGCTCTTCTCCCCAAACCGCTCCAGTCCTTCGATATCCCCTTTTTCTAAAGTAAATAAATCGGCAGCATCAGAAATTAAACCTTCGTCTTTGAATCGAGTAATGATTTTTGGACCAACGGTGTAAATTTCAAAGGCGTTCACAAAATGCTCCATCCCACGCTGATTCTTCGCCAAACAATTTGGATTAGTACAATAATATGCGGCTGAACTGGTGTTACCACTGCCAATAGTTCGACGTTCAACACTGCCTTCACACACCGGACACTTACTTGGCATTTTAAAGTGCTTTTCCTTACCCGTACGCATTTTTTCCAACACCTCTACAACTTCTGGAATAACATCGCCAGCTTTTTGAATGATTACGGTATCGCCAATTTTCAAGCCCAAACGCTCTATCTGATCCATGTTATGAAGAGTAGCTTTTGAGACAGTTGAACCCGCGACTAAAGTTGGTTCAAAAAGAGCCACTGGGGTTAGTACGCCCGTACGTCCAACGTTGACGATAATATTTCTAACCGTGGTAGTAGCTTTTTCTGCTGGATATTTAAACGCGACCATATACCGAGGCGCTTTACCAATCACACCCAAACGTTGGTGTAACTCGTTCTCATTTACCGACACGACAACTCCATCTGTCCCAAACGGATATTTCTCACGGATTTTTTCAACCTCTTTTATAAACGCTTCGATTTCACCAAGAGTTTTAGATTCACACTGCTCCTTTGGAACTTTAAATCCAAGCTTAGCCAAAAACGCATGTTCACCGGCATGAGTTGGTAATTCAAAATCTTTTGGCAAAATAATATTCCAGGCGAGAAAATCAAGTTTGCGTTCTGCGGTTAACTTGCTGTCGAGCTGACGAAGCGAACCAGCCGCAGCGTTGCGCGTGTTTGCAAACAACTGCTTGCCCTCTGCTTCTTGTTTCTTGTTCAAAGCATGCCAAACTTTTTTAGACATTAAAGCTTCTCCCCGAACCTCAACCAACCCGGGAATTTTTTCACGCAAGACTAAAGGAATAGCACTAATGGTTCGCAAATTCTGTGTGATGTCTTCACCAATGAATCCATCCCCACGAGTGGCGCCACGAATAAACACACCGTCTTTATAAATCAACGACACAGCCAAACCATCTAACTTTAATTCAGCAAAGTAAGAAATTTTTGTGTTTGTGGGCAAGAGTTTTTTGATGCGAGTTTCCCATGAACGTAATTCTTCCACATTAAAAACATCGTTAAGCGAGAGCATGCGATGCTCGTGCTTAACTTTAACAAACTTCGCTAAAGCTTTGCCGGCAACTCTATTGGTCGGTGAATTAGGATCAGCAAACTCGGGAAAGTCTTGCTCTAAGGCCTTGAGTTCTTTTTCTAAAGAATCTTTAACGTCATCTGTAACCTTGGGATCGTTTAAAACATGGTAGCGATAGCGTAAATCTTCAATCTGGTCCCGAAGCTTATCTATGCGTTTTTTGGCGTCTGCGGAGGTCATATCGATATTGTAACATATGTTATCCCCAAGAATACTTGAGGGTATAAAATCAATGAGATATACTATCAAGTAGATAGCAACTGATGTACTTTAGAAATCAAACATGAATCCCAAAAATAAATTCCAACTCTCTCACAAGATGAAACTCGGAGTCGGCCGGGCTTACACTAATGGTCAAATAATGAAATATAGCTCTTTTGGCTTCCTCGCTATTGCAGCCATTCTCGGAGTCAACGCCATTCGCTTGTATGTTCAGCAGCCAGTTGTGGCTCAGCCTCAAGTCTTAGGTGCCACTGACCGCAGCCAGACTAGTGCTTCAGCCGATGATCAATTTATAGAGTATACTGTGCAAAAAGGCGAAACCTTATTCGCCATTGCTCAAACTCACAATATTTCTTGGACCACACTCGCGACGCTAAATAACTTGGAACCACCGTTTACCCTAAAGCTCAATCAAAAACTTAAAATTCCCAAGCAATAGCATATTTAAAAACTCCCAATAAGGGAGTTTTTGTTTGTCAAAAATTTTTGTACTCTTTAATATCCACCAGTAAGTGCGGCACGTTTCCATGTATTTGTAGCTGTGCAGATATACACGTAGTTGGTATCCCAAGAAATTTCACCAGCATCACAAACTGCATTTGAAGCTGGTGATTTTGCAGTACGTATGCGTATGTTATCTGAGTCGATATCCAACTTTTCAGTCGGAGTATACGTATTTATGCCAACATTACCATCTGCTAATATTTGTAATATTCCAGATCCAGAGCCAATGAATAAACCACCGTCTGCCTCTTGATTATAAATAGTAGCATCGCTATTAGATAGCGTAAAAAGCAATCCATCACTTCCACCTACGCCAGCGGTAGAATTAGTAAGCACAAAACTAGTAGTGGTTACATTATCACTGACATGAAGTGTAAACGCTGGATCGGCAACTCCTATTCCTACATCCCCTGCACCCTCAAGAACTATAGAACTATCTGCACCAGTTAACGAAGCTCCAGATTTTATTCTAAATCTATCCCCGGTAGTATCATCAATGCCCATAGTGTACTTATTTGTCCCAGCAACAATTTGAAAGCCAATTTGCGGATTATAATCACCGGCGTTTGTATTTTGGATGGTAAGCTGTGTATGTGCGGCTGCACTTGAACCAATTTCAAAAAGTTGGCTAGGGGTTGTAACTCCAACTCCAACATTACCACCCTGAAGACTCAGCGTTGAATCTGTAGTCACTGATGTTGCGCCAACAGTTAAAGCCGCTGTTGCTATGTGTGGTGTTAATAATAGCAAGGCGATAAGTCCCCAAGAAAAAATCAGATTTTTATTCAAGATATTATTCATAACTTTGTTTCTACTTAATTAGCATTATAATACCACATTATACCACTATTCTACAACTGGAATTTGAGTTTGATACTTTCGAGTCAGTCCCAAATAACTTGCGGTAATATCAACAAAAGTTAAACCAAAACTTGGAATACCTTTGTCACCCCCACCGCCATCGTATGTGTAAACTGTGACTGTAATAGCCTCACTACTACCTTCATGGAATAATTGAAGATCATACTGCATTGCGGTATTTAAACTTAAGTCTTCCCATTCTTCGCCGTTTTCAGTGAGAGGATCGAGGGTAGTAGATTTTAAGGTACGTTCACCAGTCGAAGGATTAATCTCATACAAATCAATACGCAAAGGTTCAGCTGCATTACCAGCATACTGAACACGAACAGAACCATAACCACCAGCACCGTAAGGGTCTGCGGAATCAATCAAGTTATACTGCCTTGCCGTTCCAGGATCAATTACATCTATAAGCGGCATCGGATAGGTTTGGGTATCCGTAGCCTCAACAAAAACTCCGTTAATTTCATCCCCTCCTAACAAATAACCATAAGTAACGTTGCGAGAGTATCGAAACAAAGCTTCTTCCGTAACAGCATATGACGCATACAAAGCTCGTTCGGAACGAACAATGTCTGACGACGAACGAATTTCTGTTAAAACAATTGTGGCCAAACTAAAACTAATGGCTGTAATTGAGGCCAACACTAAAATCGCCATCAACAAACTGACGCCAGCTTGATTGTCCTGTTCTTGTTGTTTACTCTGGATTAACATTATTGTCTTGAATATCATATTGATCAGTAGAGATTGTCGTTTGGTATGGAATAATACGTTCTTCTCCTGTCGGTAAAGTTACCTTAAATCGTATAACCATAGATACATGAGGCTGTATTGCAGGGCACTGACCCGATTCGCAATCGGTTGAAGGATTAACTGTTGGACGAACATAAAACTGAGCGAGGTCAACTTTAAAATTAGTTGGGTTTAAAGTTTGTACCGGAACCCCGTTTTTGTACAAATATAATAACTGCTCTTCTGCACCACTCCACACAAAACATTTATTTTCACCGCTAGCATTCACTAATTTTAAAAAGGTAGTATACCCTGTTGGTGAAACGTAATTACCGCTACATTGGGCAATAGAATCCGAATAGTCGATCTGACCATTGCGAACTTCTTTTACCAAATACTCTGTAAAATTACGCATACCTTGAGTTACCTGCCTCAGCGCTTCAGTGCGACGGTTGATCTTTAAAGTGTAGTTAAACAGCGAGAGCATTAACGTTAAAACCGTAGCAAAAATCGTCGTGGAAATCACAATTTCCATAAGCGTAAACCCAGACTGATTTTTTGCTTTAAATAACCTCATTAAAAAGTCTTCCAGTTAGTTAAATAAGTTTGGAGTGTCACCAAACAGCGAACATCACCCGAATCATTTCGATTAGGAGCTTTAGCACGAACAGGGCATCGACGATCATTCCACCACACCTGAGAGGTCACTATAATTAGTGGATACTCTCCATCAATCTCATCATAAGGAAAGGTTGTTGAGTAGTACTCTAAAGTCACTTTGCGAAAGTATTCTGAAGTAGGAGCAACCAGACTAGAACTTGGCTGGTAAAAGCCATTTAGCGCATCGGCATCATAATCCAGTGAAAATAAGGTGGCTGATAACGTGGTCGAATCTTCGCCCGATCCTTTTTCAATTAAATTCCAGGGGAGGTCTGCCGTGGCATCAAAGTTTAAAGCATAAGACTTAACATCACCAGGCTTAGTTAAACCAAAATCAAAGCCTTTTGATGCATTCAACCACCCTAAATAACAATCCGCGGATTTTTCTCTTGTTACAAAATCATAACAAGTGGTACTGACTGGATCCTTCAACCAGTTTGTATCACGCATATTTTTTACAACTTCCAAACCTTCACGTGCCAAACCAACCGCAACAATCTGTTTAGTAATTCCCGTGGAAGCATTTAAAGAGTACAAAGCCAAACCCAAAGCCGAAACGATGCCCATCACCATGATGAAAATCGCAACCATTGTCTCTATTAAAGTTTGTCCTTGTTGATTCTTCATGTTATGGAACTGAAACGATCCCAGAAACCCCATTAATTATTACGGAACGAGTGGTGTTTGATTGTGAATCGAGCATTGTAATCGTGACCAGTGAGTTATCTAAATTATCGAGCGCACCCTGATCACGAATGACCGAATTACTGGCACCACTAATACTGCAAGTTGTGTCTAAAAACATTTTGTTAAATGGTAAGGAAAAAGCAATTTGAGCGCACCTTGAATCCACTGTTGAGGAACCGAGTGGTTGTTGAGTATCAACTGCTGTGATTGTAATGCCAGTGGGTAAACTAAAAGTTTCTACTGAGTCAGAGAAATTGTCGTAATCTTGTTGCACCGCTTGCAAAATATACTGCGTGGGATTTTCTTCATCAAACTTTAAAACATAATACTTCACCGGTCCTTCGGAAGTGTTGCGCGACGACAAAACATAACTTTGAACTTTACGAATATTTGTGACCATTTCATTTTGGGCAATCCGTAAATTACGTGGGCCACGTGTCCGAGCATAATTAACTAAAACCGCACCCAAAAACAAGCCCATAATAGCCAGAACTACCAAAAGCTCGATAATCGTAAAACCTCGTTGATTTTTGCGTTTTTGTGTTTGTTTCATGCCAATATACTTTATTTAAGTATACTGGGACATTGTTAAAATGACAAACTTTTAGACCACCCCGACCAGCCCTAGATACCAGGTAAGAAGCTCCCCTCCCCATAATAAACCAGCCACCGCACCAACCGCCAAAAAAGTCCCTAATGGCAATTTGCTTTGCATGGTTTTGTTTCCAAACAGTAATAACCCTGTTCCTACTAACCCACCCAATACAAAAGCCAAAAACAACCCCACCCAAATATTTGGCCAAGCCAAAGCTAACCCTAAAAATATCATAAATTTTACATCACCAAAACCAATCCATTTTCCCTTAGAGATAGACCACAAAGCAAAGAAAAATCCGAAAGATATTAACCCAGAAACTAGCCCCCCAACGGTGAAGCCTGACAAACTTATGAATGGAACACCACTCATTAAGTCTAAAACAACATTCAATCCCAACACCAAAACCGCTGCGGGATAAATGACTTTATCTAAAATTAAAAAATGTTCCAAATCGATGACAAAGACCACAATAAGTACGGCTAAAATTAACCACGTTCTTAAAATTACAATATAATCCATCGCCGTGACCGGACTCAAAACGTACAAGGCCAGTGCAAAAAACAATCCAGTAAGAAGCTCAATGATGAAATATCTAGGAGAGATTGGGGAACTGCAACCACGACATTTCCCACGCAAACTAAAATAAGAGACTACAGGGATCAAATCCCAAGCGGTTAGTTGTCGCTTACACGTCACACACTCTGAACGACCACCAATTGAACGCCCCTGAGGTAACCGTAAAATCAGGACGTTTAAAAAGCTCCCAATAATAATTCCATATGTAAATGCAATAGCAAGCGCTAAATTCATTTTATCTCCCTGATCCTGTTAAAACTGAACTTATGGTTTTAAGAATAACTTCGATATCAAACAACACTGAACGATGTTTAATATAGTATAAGTCATATTGTAACTTACGTCGGGTTTCCTCAACTGTTCCGGCGTATACATGAAGTTGAGCCCAACCAGTGAGTCCTGGTTTGACGGCATGTCGTTCATCGTAAAATGGAATTTGTTTTCGTAGTTCCTCAACAATAGCAACGATTTCAGGTCGAGGCCCAACCAGGCTCATGTCCCCTTTCAAAATCATTAATGACTGAGGAAGTTCATCCAGCCGGGTTTTTCTTAAAAATTTTCCAACAACGCCCGTTATGCGTTGATCATTTTCAGGAGACCACTCATCTTTAGAATCTACTCTCATCGTTCGATACTTATAAAGCGTAAATGGCTGACCATCTTTACCAATTCGTTTTTGAGAGAAAAATAATGGCCCAGGTGAGCTTAGTTTGATTAAAATCGCCACCACTGGAAAAGTCACAATCAAAGCCAGGGTTCCCACTAAACCACAAAGAATATCAATTACTCGTTTTACTAATTTGTAAAAATGCTTCTCGGTATAATGAACATTCTGCAAAAACCATAGCTCATTTAAAGTCGGTAAGTATATACTTCTCAACAACTCTTCGTGAAATTGCTTGTGATCCAACAAGCGAATTCCTTGAGTACGTAATTCGTATAGAGCTTGCCACATATCAGGTCGAGTATAGATCTGATCCGGGATAATCACGACGCTGTTAAGCCTAATCTCCTGGGAATGAATTGAAGTTTCGGAAATAAAGTCGACAAAATGAAATCCTAAATACCGATTATTTTCAATGGTATATCGTAAATCAATTAGTTCGTTATCTACGGTTAAAATGTAAACCGGAGTAACAAAAGAATTCCTAAATAACAAACGAAGAGTGAGAGCCCATAGTAGTAATAAGACACTCGTAATTAAGATGTGGAGCAACAAAAAACGACGCGGGGTAAGAATTAAACCTGGTTGAGCATAAAAATACACAATCGCAATAATACCATTAGCCACCATACTAAACAGTAAAGCCTTGAACAATACCGACAAGCGACTAAAAGTCTGTTGTTCAAAAAAGCGAAACACAAAAAAACTTACCAACCACAAGACGTAAATAATACTAAACGAGATCAAGTGAGCATTAACGCTCTCCTGAGGAAGACCTTGTGGGTACCTAAACAAAATTGTCAGCCACAAGCTCACATAAAGCAAACCAATCGTTGGGACGATAATTAACCAAAATTTAAGGGCAGAACTAGACAGAGTCATAGAGTCTCAGTGCTAATGCTTAATAAACTCATAATACATGGATTTTGGAAAAAAGCGATCTCCTATAAGGTTTATAAGAAATCCGAGCGGAATCAGTACTATCCACGCAGGAAATAGCCATAACCAAGTACTAAACACGAATTCTGGCTTAGTGTAAGTCTGAAGAGCAAAAAGGATCGTCCCAAGACGCGAATCACTCCACCGCCCTATTCCTAACTGCGTAGAAGAAGGGTTAACTCGTTTAAATAAATAATAGAGCAATAAGTGATCGATGAACCCTTTGCGCTTATATTTAGCTAACAATAATCCTCTCTCGGAAAATAGCTTTTCCATCTCCCCCACTTTAAATATTCTCACATGATGCATCTCTTCAAAATAGCTAGGGCGAATTTTTAACAACCACTGTTCGGATTTTTCTGCTGGAACGTTTACCACCAACACACCGTTCGGTTTTAATACACGCACAATCTCATCAACAGACTTAATTAAATCATCGACGTGTTCTAACACGTCAATAGCGTATATCCGATCAAAGACTTTATCAGAAAAATCTAAGGACTCAAGACTCATCACGCTAAATTCTACCGTAGGATGAAGTCGCTTTGCGGTTTCAATTATTTCCGAACTGACATCAATCCCAACGACTTTAGCTTTCCACCTCTTTTGTAAGACTTCAGCATTACGACCTTTTCCGCAGCCAACCTCTAAAATCTGAAAATCACTCATACTAACCTCCGTAAAGAATTTTGGGCCATGCGTATTACAGCAAGCACCATCAATCCAATAAACCACAAGGGCTTAAAGACCTGGAACCACATCGAACGAGAATGCTTCGACATATAACGAAAAAAACCCTTGTGAGAATGGTAAATCATTTTCGCTTTCACTTGTTTTATCGCCTGGCCATAGTAGTGAATAATCTGAGCTTCTGGAACAAACCAAATTTGCCAGCCGGCTTGCTTCACTCGAAAACACAAATCGACTTCTTCAAAAAGCATAAAAAATCGTTCATCAAACACACCGACTTTATCAAAAACTTCTTTACGAATTAACAAACACGCGCCTTCTGGTTGATCGACTTCTTTTGTTGAGCGATGGTCAAAGTCACGCATTAAATAATCACTTTTGTTGCCAGCTTTTAAACCGAGTAAGCCATAGATCATGCCTCTAATCGAGGGGAAGCGCCGACATGATAACTGAACAGTGCCATCAGCATTTAATAACTGTGGTGAGACAATCCCCGCTTGCGGGTGCTGCTGGGCAAAAGCAACCAAAATTTTAATTGCTCCTAGTAAAACTTTAGTATCTGGATTTAACAACAAATAATAATCACTTTTTACCGTGGTTAACACTTGATTGTTAGCCGCGCCAAATCCTTTGTTTTCTTTATTCGCAAGAAGAGTCACGCTGGGAAACTCTGTCCTGACCATCTCTGCAGAGCCATCTATTGAAGCATTGTCGACGACAAAAACAGTGGTCAGTAATTCAACTTGATTTAACTCGGCAAACAAGCTCGACAAACATTGACGAAGTAAATCTTTAGTATTCCAGCTAACAATTACAACAGAAAGAGTCATAAATTATAATGCGATTGGTGGAAAAACTACAGGAAAATAAATCTCTTTAACCGATTCCGCTTCTTTAACTGACTGTAAGAATCTTTTAAATACGATTGTGTCCGTATTAAGAGCGTACGCTTTTTCTAATGCAAATAGCATTTTTGGTTTATCATTCTCTCCCTGATAGTACTTGGCGAGCAAGATCCAACTATAAAAATCATTAGGGTTGAGAATCAAGGCTTGCCTTAAATGGGTCAACATTTTTTCATAATCTTCTAAACGAAAATACGAGTAAGCAAAAGTTCCTTCTGTTAAGGCGTGACGTGGCTCCATGGCCAAAGTCTGCTCGATGGCGTTAATAATTTCCGCTTTGTCTTGATCATCGTGCGTTTTGTCATAAAGCATGAAGTACAAAACAGTTTGACGACGTTGTAAATCTGCCGACATTGGATTAATCCGCTCAGTCTTCCGAATAAGCTCACGAGTCTGTTCAAAATCCAAATCCAATCGTACGCGGGCAGCAACTTCATACTGGCGGGGTACAGTCATCACCGGATTTAAATATCGCGTCCACCGCGCAAAACGAATTGTCCGCTCATATTGCTTATTATTATATGACCTCACAACTTGATATGTAAAAGCGTCTGCCGCCACAAAGCAAAGACTGTAAACAAGAAGTCCGCCAGCAAACACGACTCCCGCAAACTTGGCCCACTTAAAAAGCATTTTCTCCTGCGGTTGGAAAGACATAACAATAAGTGCACCCAAACAAAAGGCCATCAAATACCATACACCAATAGTCACTGGATTAAAACTTCCCCCAGCTAAAGCAGCAACTAATGCTGAAATTAAACCCACAACTATGGGATCACGACTTCCGCGAAGCGCACGCCAACCTAAAAATATAACAGAGCAAATAATTACTATGAAAGTCGCCAAGGCCGGCAACCCCACCGAGCCACCTATATGCAAAAATATGTTATGTGGATCATCAAACCGTTCGTTTAAAGCTAAAGACTGGTCTCCTAACAACCTAAAACCAGTCAAGAAATTACCTGGGCCCGTACCAACCAACGGCCTGTTAGCGATAATTTCAAGCGCATCGTTCCAGGCTAATAAACGAAACGAAGAGGTTTGGTCCGTTAAAGATATAACTTCTTTTGCAGCATCAGGGCGATTTAACAAATAAAATGTATAGAAAAATCCGACTGAAAACATTAACGTTACAATCAAGCCTACAAACAACCACCTCTTGTTCTTTAGATACAACGAGAAAAATCCAAAACTTCCCAACCCAGCCAACAGGCCAACTATTGCCCCTCGACTACTAAAACCCATTAAAGCCCATAAAATCAAAACTAAACTTACTCCATAAACGTATCGAACCTGCCTTGATTTTGCCAAGATTAAACAAGTTGCCGTAATTGGGGCAATACCCGCCAAAAACATACTTGAAAAATTGGGGTTTCCTAAAAAACTTGGTGCAAGTGAACGTACTGTACGATCAAGCCCACTATAAAAGCCGAAGCCCTGCTGTTGAATAATTCCATACACAGCCACAGCCACACCAACCACAGATAAAGCTTTGAGTAAAAGGATAATCTTTTCTCGATCCAGTGACATTGTTAACACGACTATCCAGCCAACCCACAACAAACTAAATAACAAGGAACTTGTAAACCGACCGTACCAACCTACCAAACTTATCACTGGGCTATACGAAAAAATTGTTGAAACAAGAGTAAAAACTAAGTACAAGACTAATAATACTGTAATAAATTTAGGTAATCGCCATTGTGCAGATGATTTCTTAAAAAGATATACCAAAGCCAAGCCAAAACATAACAGCCACATAAATAATTTAGGCGATTCAGAACCATCGCTTAAATAATTAAACATGGCCAACGGTACAAACAAGCTTCCAAAAAAAACCACGCTAAATAATGAGTCATTCCGATACGGAAAACGTAGAGACTGAAAGATTTTAGTAAAAAAAGAAAAGCGGTTAGATTCCGCCTCCGAGGTTTCGTTCATATCTGTATTGTATTCTTTTATTTTGAGACCGTAAACTCGCTATACCCCTTAGGTAGACCTCGATAACCGGACGGCAAACAAACATTTAAACTATACTCATCAAATCGGAAATTTTTATACTCAATACTTTGATTACATAGATCACTACTAAACTGAGTAACTGGCCATGGCTCAAAATAACTATCCATTAACTCTTCTGTCTCAAATTCAAGCTCGGTGGGGTATCGATCATAGTCACTTTGAAAAAAACCGATGCCTTGAGCAAGTGCCTCAGTATTTAAAACAATCAGTTTGCTCTGTGCTCGAGCATGGCCAGAATTAATTCCTAGCCAAATCACCAAGACTAAAGACAGAACCAAAGCAACCACTAAGCTCGTTTGTAAGATACGGTATTTATCCATAGATACTAACAAGGGTTCCGGGGATTAACCACGGAACCCTCGACATAATTAACCATGACTATTGGATTCCACCCTGAGTTAGGGTATGGACTCCGGCCGGACTGACACCACCAGTTACTGCACCCAAACAGAATGTAAGAGCATAAGTACTTGCATCAGCAGCTGCTGCTGAGTATGTGTATGTGTTTTGAGTTGAGGTACAGGTACCATCCTGAGGTCCTGGTGCTACTGGGATTTGACCTAAGTAGTCAGTAGCCAACGATGCTAACGCAGGAGGATATGAGCTCTTGTCGTTGAAATATAGTTCAACCGCGCTTGCAATTTGGCGAACATCGGCCAAACGCTTTGCGTCACGTGATTTCTGACGAGCTGAGTTAAGCGCCAACAAAACCACGGATGCAAGCAAACCGATGATAGCGATAACGACCAATAATTCAATAAGTGTAAAACCTTTTTGGTTTGTTTTTCTAAACAATTTTTTCACCCCCAATCATAGTGAGAGGTTCTCATGGCAATACAAATTGCCATAAATATTTAAACTGCTATAAGTATACCCGCTAATACTTAATGGGGCAAACTTAGTTATCAACAAGTACAAAAAGTAAATTTATTTATGCCACAGTACTGGCCAAATTGTAAATCGGCAAAAGTACACCGGCAACTAAAATTCCTACTCCAATACCAAGAATAATCATAATAATCGGTTCAAGTAAGGTCGAAAGAACCGCAACTTTATCATCAACTTCCTTCTCATAATAATTAGCGAGCTTAGCCAAGATATCATCTAACTCAGCACTCTGCTCACCAACGCGGACCATTTGTGTGGTGATATTAGGAAATTCCTTATGTGTCGCCATGGCTTCACTGATACTGCTACCAGTACTGACTTTAGAGGCAACCTGATTCAAAATATCTTTATATACCACGTTGTTAATGACATCACCCACAATTTGTATAGCTTTAATAATCGGGATACCACCGGTAATGAGAGTGGCTAAATTCCGTGAAAAACGAGCTAAATAAATATTATGGAATATCACCCCAAACAAAGGTAACTTAAATTTGATTCCATCACATAACTTACGCCCATGCACTGTGTTTACATAATACCGTACTAACAGGACTGCTCCCGCGATAAGCAATAGCACCACCCACCAATAACTTTCGAAAAAATCTGTAAATGAAATTAACAAACGACTCACAAACGGAAGCTCCCCTCCTTGCTCCTTAAGTACACCAATAAGCTTAGGCATTACAAATTTAAACATCAAAATCCCAACAACTAATAACGCACCTAAAACAAACACCGGATATGTAAAAGCTTTTTTGACGTTAGACCGTAAGTTATAATCTTTCTCTAGCTGATCTGCCAAGTAATTCAAAGATTTGGCCACTGAACCCGAGGCTTCACCTGCTCTCACTAAACTTACGTAAACATTTCCGAAGGCTTCAGGATGCTTTGATAACGCCAACGAAAAACTTTCACCATTTTCCACAGAAGTCGTCATATCACGTATCACATTATTCAACTGCTTGCTATCTATTTGACTATCGAGAATTCGAAGTGATTGCAAAATTGGCACACGAGCGCCAATTAATGTTGAAAGTTGACGCGAAAACAAAACCAAATCCTTAGAACTAATGTGCTTCGCAAAAGGATTAAGTTGGGCTAAAGGATTTTCGAACTGTTGCTTTAAGTTAATTATCGTAAAGCCATTTTCAGCAAGCAGAGTCTCAGCTTTTTCCTGACTCAAAGCCACCACAAAACCTTGCTTAATTTGGCCTTCGTTATTTTTAGCAGTGTAGAAAAACTTCATAGAAATAATTAACGGTTACGACACCAGTGACAAGAAATATTCGTTATCTAGCACAAAATTCTGAGCAACTTCCATTTCAACCGTCCCCTGCTTAACTAAAGTCGCAAGTATTTTATCGAGCGGCACCATGCCTTCATCGGCGCTAGTATGAATAATGTTGTTAATTTCGTAGACTTTGTTTTCACGAATCACGTTTCGAACCGCATGATTTACCACCATAACCTCATACGCCGGAACTCGTCCTCCACCAGTCTTTGGTAATAAACGTAAGGAAACTACCCCGACTAGCACGCTAGCGAGCTGAGCGCGGACCTGATTTTGTTGCTCTGCTGGAAATACGTCAACAACACGGTCAATGCTTTGGGCGGCATCGTTAGTATGCAAAGTTGCAAAAATTAAGTGACCTGTTTCAGCTAATGTCAGTGCTGCCGAAATGGATTCCAAATCACGAATTTCACCAACAAGCACGACGTTGATATCTTCACGCAACGCTGCTTTAAGTGCTTGGGAAAACGATGGAGTATCAATATTAACTTCACGCTGGCTGATAATCGATTTATCTGGAGGGAAAATAAATTCAACAGGATCTTCAATTGTTAAGATGTGCTCCCGACGAGTAATATTTATCTGGTTAATCATCGAGGCTAAGGCGGTAGTTTTTCCATGACCAGTTGGACCCACCATCAATACCAAACCTTGTTTACGTTCTGTAAACTTATTCAAAATTGGGGGAAGTCCAAGCTCTTCTAAACTCCGAATCTTATTTGGAATTAAACGAAAGGCGATACCAGAAACTTTTTGTTGTTTATAAACGTTAACACGAAAACGGACATTATCTTTGTAGGTATACGATAAGTCGATATCAAGTTGCTTATCAAAAATAGTTTTCTGCTCAGGTTGCAACAAAACTCCGATTAAATCATTAATTCGATCGTTACTTAAAACCTCGAAGTCCTCAAGACGAGTAAGCTGGCTATCAACACGAATAACCGGTGGCTCACCAACCACAAGGTGCAAATCTGATGCGTTGCGCTCTAAAGTCAACGACAACAGTTTTTGTAATTCTAATTCACTGGCTTTATACATGGGCGTTAGTATGAGTTAAAAAATTAATTATAGTTCTTACAACCTCTTTAGGGCTTGAATGTTGTTTAGAAAGATGGGCGGCGATGTTCGTTCCCAAAGATTCTGTAGGTGAGACCACTCCCCCATGGGTTAACAAGACAACGTGGAGGGCTGGATGACTTGCGGTAGCCGCTAACATGGTGCGCCACAACTGATCATCATTTACAGCTGTACTAAACAAGGCCACAGCCGGCTTATGAATACCAATAGCATTTAAAAAGTGTTCATGGGTACCGACTCCTAATACTGGCACATGGCTAGTCTCAAGATGTCTCATATATACCGCCAACATCTCTGGCTCAGGCTCATGAATCACAACTACTGGTTCTGAAATTATTACAGTCGTATCCATAGCTACTCCGTGGTCACGCGGATAATCTCTTCAAGAGTAGTCTCCCCACGCAAAGCCTTAATGATACCGTCCTGCTTCATAGTTATCATACCAACCTTTATAGTCGCTTCATAGATGGTATGAGCTGGAGCCTGTGCAAAAATCATCTCTTGAATTTCAGTTAGCATTGGTAAAACTTCATAAATACCCATTCGCCCCTTATACCCAGTATTTCCACATTTTTCACAGCCTTTTGGTGCAAATAAAGTTAATTTTTTAGGATCAAAACCAACCACATAATCGGCGGGGGTCGTTGCGAGCTCTTTTCGGATTTCCTTTTCAATAATAGAGGTAACTTCCATCGGAGTTCTACAACTTTCGCATAATCGACGGACTAAACGTTGCGCCATAATCATGTTCATCGAGGCGGCAAGTAAAAATGGCTCAATACCCATGTTAATTAAGCGCGGAATAGCACCAACTGAATTATTTGTATGTAGCGTCGAAAACACTAAATGTCCTGTTAACGCAGCGTGAACAGCTAACTCAGCCGTTTCTTGGTCACGAATTTCACCAACCATAATCACGTTAGGGTCCTGACGTAAGATACTACGAAGCCCTGTAGCAAAAGTTAAACCAATATCGGGATTAATCTGACTTTGGTTCACGCCTTCCATAAAATACTCAATTGGATCTTCAAGCGTAACAATATTAACGTTCGGAGCGTTAAGAAGCGAAAGAATTGAATACAAAGTCGTCGATTTACCACTTCCGGTAGGACCAGTAATCAAGAAGATACCGTGCGGCTTTTTTATATCCTCAGTGACCCAAGACAAAGCTTTGCCACGAATTCCCAGCTGATCCAAAGTCGGCACACCACTACTCTTGTCGAGTAAACGCATCACCACTTTTTCCCCGTACATCAACGGTAAAGTTGAAACACGAAAATCTACCGAACGCTTACCAAAGTCCATATGAAAACGACCATCCTGAGGTAAACGTTGTTCATCAATCTTTAGGTTCGACAAAATTTTAATACGTGAGATAATCGCCGAATGAACATTTTTAGGAAGTTGTAGGAATGTATGAAGCATGCCGTCAATACGATACCGAATGCGAACGTCGTTATCAGAAGGTTCAACGTGAATATCGGAAGCATTAGCATCAACAGCATTATTTAAAATTACGTCCACAATTTTGATTATCGGGGCGTCTTCTAAAACTTGCTGTTCAGGCTTTCCGTCCTTAACTTGTAAGGGTGTATGCTCTATCTCTTGCTTTTGTTGGATATCTTTCAAAGCCTCACCAACAACATTAGTCAAATTCTTTTTATGACCAAGCAGAGCTTCAATTCCGGAAGCAGAAGCAACATATAACTGAATCTGCACGTTCTGTTTTTGACCCAAAAACTCCAAAGCTTCCAAAGCCTGTAAATTAGAAGGGTCAACCACGGCAACTTTCAAAATGTTCCCCTGCAACTCAAATGGAACAATCGTATAAAAATTGCGAGACTCTTCGGGAATTTGATTTATAACTTCAGCCGGGACATTATATTTAGACAAATCAATGTAGGGCAAATTTAAAAAAGCCGCACGTGCCTGCGTGACCTTTTCTTCTGACATAAGTTTTTGCCCAAGAAGAATCTTTACTATATCCTGAATACCAACCTGACCATTCCCATCAACTAACTTACCCTGCACCTCAGCCATTAACTGAGTATGCTCTTTAGGATTGAGAAACGAGTGGTCAAGAAGAAACTGAGCGAACGAAGATTCTGTATGGACCGTGGAAGGCTTTGCCTGTGCCATACGGGTATTATTTTGGTTTAATCAATTGAGATAAGCTTTCAACCCCTATCGCACTTGGATCAAGCACCGTTGGATTAACACGATTAGTTTTTTGGCCATGGCTTTGAATTGGCTCAAGATTTAAGCTTGTCCCGTGAGGTAATATGGCTTCGATACCAGTCGTTTTGACCACAGGTACAGTTTCAGGAATATCAGCAAAAAACATCGAAAACAGGATATAGGCCAAGACCAATCCAAATACGATTCCAAATCCGATTATTGCGATGTTTTTGTTAAATGAAAAATTCATATGGGCTTAAGTAGAGAATGAATAACCTCGAACTTTAACTTTAAACAACAACTGTCCTTGTTCCTGCCCAGAAATATCGATGGTCTGCACATCCATAACTCGCGTTGAATTTTCAATGGCATTTAGAAACCCAACAAACTGTTCCAGCGTCCCACTTGTTGTAATTAACACCGTTGCGGTATTTAACTTTCTTTGAGCTTTATAAGGGTCGGATAACGCGGTTTTATCTCCTGCAACAATGGCTTTGGATGATTCTGAGCCATCAACCGCAATCGATGCCACTGACATTCCATTAGACTTTGCCAAACTATCTGTTAACACAGCCATAGTAGTCAAACGTGAGTTAAGCGGTAAAGCTTCATCGAGCACAGCAACATCAATACTAGAACTTTCGAGCTTGCTAACAAGTTCCAATAATTGATTTTTCTGATCAGCGACCGAGGCTTGTTGCTCTTCGATAGCTTTTTGTTCGTTTCGAAGCGTTGTCAAAACAATAACTCGTGGCTTTAGTACAAACCATGAAAATAAAATGATAATAATTGCGAGTAAAGCAATTTCAGTAAAATGACCACGCTCTGGCGTCATCTTTGGCACAAAGGTTTTTATTTGAGGAGAAGTTATCATTGCGGTGTTTGTTTGTTTTTAAGCGCCCCTACACTGTAATTAAACTTTATTCGAGCGTCTAAGGCCTCAACGTTTTCATCTTGAGACTTACTCACCGAGACAATCCGGACATTACTAAAATTCCCATTATACGCAGGCAGATCGAAAACTTGTAAAAATTGGTCCAATGATTGATAATCTGGAACGATCACTGAGGCGGTAATCACCCCATCGGCATCAACCGCAAACCCGCCATAAGCCGCAGTCTTTAAAGTTGCTTTTGCAATATCACTAAAAAACCGTGACCAATAAACATGATTTGTAATAAGAGTGTCGGCTTGTTTTAACTGAGCTTGGCGTGTCAAAACTTCATTTCGACCGCCATTCTTAATAATATCTTGTTGATCTTGTTCAATTGCGTATTTCGCGCTAGCAATACTATTTCGTGCTGATCGAGTTGCGAGTAAAGCATATCCCCAATAAGCTAACAACAAAATCAGCACAACAATCAAAGCTTTGCTCATCGTAGAAGCAACGGTATTTCCAATCCCCGCTTTCTGTCCACTATTATTATTGAGTAAATTTATTTCTGGCATCTTTTATTTTCGTTTTCTTGAAATTTTTTATTTAACCTATTCTTGGTCTCTCATCGCCAACCCAATTGTTACTGGTAACTGGGTCGCAAATCGTTTTATAACTGGTTCAATACTTGGATCATAACCAACGTTTGCCAAGGGGTTACCAAATTCAACCGGGATTCCTAAATCTTGAAAATATGTGACGATACCGGGCAAATTTGACCCACCACCAGTTAGAATTAACTTTTGAACTGGGACAGAACGAGCAGCATATATGCTTACCAACTGCTTAACCTCGTTCTTAATGGTACTCATGACCGGCTTAATCGTTTCTGGGATAAAATCAGCGTTACTCAACCCAAAATCTTTTTTGAATTGCTCGGCCCGAGGAATACTAACGTTCAAAGTCTTGGCGATAGTATCAGTTATTGTCGCTCCACCAATGCTTAAATTGCGCGTAAGTTGCAATACCCCATCCATTACAACATTGAGTCCAGTATTACGTGCACCTATATCTATTATAACACTATTTTTTACAGATGAAGTCGATAAGGAGCGAATAAGTGCCAAAGCTTCAATCTCTATTATAGAGAGCTCAAGCCCGGTCATAGCAAATAACTGAATATAACTCTGTTGCACCTGCTTAGGGACCGCAATTAACAAGACTTTTTGGCGACCAAGTTGTGAATCCTTGGAAACTACTGACCAGGAAAGAACAACCTCAGCTAATGGTAGTGGGATGTACTTTTTAGCTTCAAAAGAGATGGCCGATTCCATTTGATCTTCAGAAAGTTGCTGCATCTCAATAACCGAAGTAAATACAGCATTATTCGGCAAACTAACAATACAATTTTTAGCTGTAACCTGGGCTTCAGCCAGAAGTCTTTTTAATACATCGGCTGCGGTCATAATGCTCATCTGATTGGCATGCGCGTCAAAAGACACTGAAGCATTAACAATGCCATAAGTATCCAAGGTCTTCTTTGTCCCGTGGGTAACTTGAGCAACTTTAATGAACGCAGTTCCTATATCAACACCAACAACGCTTTTATTTTTTGAGAAAAACATTATGTGTCAGACCTGTATCGCTTTTAGCAAATACAGAAATTCCCCTGTGTTTTTATTTCAAATCGATCGAAATCGTATATTTACCGTACTATATTTATGGACTATTGTCAAAATGACTATAATTTGATAAAATAAGTTCTAGCCCGTCATTTTAAAGGGCGAATTTATTCGACCTGCTACTAGAAGATAAGGTTCTTTAGGAAGTGAGTGGCGACTTTGTCGACACGAACGAAGAGCGGGCGAATTAATAACAAAGTTAATTGCTATCTTTAGGGAGTAAATTTGAGCTTCGCTTAAATTTACGTTTGACGGGCGGTTTACCGTATCGTCAATAAATAGGGCATATAGCTCAGTTGGTTAGAGCGCGTCACTGATAATGACGAGGTCCCTGGTTCGAATCCAGGTATGCCCACCACGGGTTTCTAAGTATCCAAATTAAGACCAAAATAAATGCGATTCATTTTAGCTCCCCTGTTATTTGCCCTTGGTGTGTTAATGATGAAATACACCGTAAAGGTCACCGAATTTATGGGCACTGTCGGCTTTGCCGAAAAGTACATGCGTTCTGGTTTCGCGGGAACTTATACATGGTATCGACTGGTTGGTTTATTGTTTTGTATTTTGGCCGTACTTTGGATATTTGGAGTACTCAACTTTAGTTTCTTAGAAGCCGTGGTCTCTGGGCCAGGCAGTCAGAATTAGAGAACAGGCGGGCGAGTTTACTCGATCCGCGACCAATAAATAGGGCCCTTAGCTCATTTGGTAGAGCGCCTGCTTTGCAAGCAGGAGGCGACCGGTTCGATCCCGGTAGGGTCCACCAAAAAAAATAGCGCTTAATGCGCTATTTTTTATTTATGCTTTAACTGTGGTTGCCGTAACTTCGCAATTTCCTGAGACAAACCAGCGATTTGATGAAGTTCAATGTAGGCGAAAATTATAAACACAATTAACAAAATTACTAACAACACTTCTGGTGAAGGAAATTTACTTGATGTGGCGGCAACAGGAAAGGTGGAAGACCTTACTTCAAAAATGTCAGTAGCTGTGGCGGTGACAGTCTTGCTTGGGACATTTACAATCAAAGAATATCTTCCTGGAGGAAAATTACTAACCGTTTGAAAAGTTTTCAACATTGAAAGTCGCGTTGCCACCGCAACTGTTTCAGTTGTATGTAATAAAATATTATTATCTTCATCGGTAACTAAATAATGAACGACTACATCGACGGGACTACCGGCACTTCCAAAATTTATCAATCTAACACGAGCGGCGACTTCATCACCCTGATCAATGACTTTAAATAGCTCTAGTATTCTGACTTGAACATCAAATAATATATCTGGTCCACCGCCTTCAACAAATATTGAATTAAATGGCCCAGCAGAATCTTGATCAACGCCATCAGATAAATCAATCACAAAATCTATAGTTAAACCGCTGAAAGTCCCTGGATTATCAAGATTACTTACAGCAAAAGTAGCGGTGTGGCTTCCTTCGGATAATGGTACGGGACTAACCCAAGACCAGTTACCGTTATCGTCAGACCTCGTAGAAGCCGCAACTACTATTGGTGAATGAATTTCTATATATACCGTGGTATTTGGAACTACGGTTGATCCTATAAATTTAGGGTATTGGGTTTTTATAAGCCAATACGGTCTAGGATGATTTGCATCTGTTACATATTCAGCCCCAAGAGGACCCGTGTCAGAAGAAATTAATAAACCGTTTTTATTATTCAAATTGTCAGCGAGTGGTCGTTGTGGGACAGTATTGGGAAACTCAGGAGAAGCACTACTTCCACTACTTATTTGAGTCGCTGGACTATCATTAATTCCCCCAACAACGGCGCTAATTGAAACCACTTCTTCCGCCGCATTAGTTTGCACCCAGACAATTAACTGACCGGCAATGACCGAGCAAATAATCGCTACAAATGACAAAAACACCGAAAGATGGAACAATCGGTGCGTATGATGGTGAGTCCATTGATGAGGTCGAGCCTGCATATAATATTATTCTATAAAATCTGAGCCTAGGATCAAGGTTACATCAGGTGCGCCAATTTGAATTTCAGTCGTGGCTTGATCATTCAATACATTATTGATTTCGGGTGCAATAGTTTTAAATTGTTCACCGTAATTCATAGAAGTAGTACCACTCACTCCACCAGGAGCATCGCTTATAGTGACCGACTGGAAACCTAAAACTTTCAAACGCCCGGCTATTCTTTGTGCTAAACCGTCTTTACCACTTGCGTTCTGAACGTTAATTGGCACAAGAGCTTTATCGGTAACTTCAGTTATGCTTCCAGCAACCTGAGGTTCACTACCATCGACATCATCCAATTTTACTGGAGCGACTTCGATAATTTTATTTTGCGCTGGTCGATACAGTATCGCTTTTTTAGCAGTAGCATAAATTAAAACCTTATCACCTGTTTGAGCACTCGTAAAGAAGGCTTGGCCTTCGAGCTTGGAAGGATCGGTCACAGTCGCTACAGTTGGTTGTTCATTTTCTGGTAAGACTACGAGCTTGCCAACAGTCTCTACCAACTCTTTAACTTCTTTTTCAGAAGCACCGTTATCACCAGTCAACTGACCAACCTGATTTTTTAGCTCTTGATTTTGCTGATACTGCCATCCCCCAAACCCAATCAACAATAAAATCAGCAACGACCCAGCTACTAAGAGTGGGTTTTTAGTAACCATATTTTTTACTTGCCCTATTTTTGTTGCTTTTATTGATGGTATGTCTTCAGTAAGCTTTGAATGTATTTTTGTCATGTCGAAAGTTAGCTATTATATAGTGTGATTATATCAAACTTGGGCAAGCCTTCCAAATATTTTTACTCGGAAGAGGGTAAACTCTCTTCTGATAGAGGAGGCGATTGTTCTGGTTGTTCTTCAACAGATGGTGCTGGTTCTTCAACTGGAGGTGATTCTTCTTCTACTAGAGTCTCCTCTTGAGGAGGCGCTGTTTCATTTGCTGGTTCATTATTTCCCTCAGACGGCTCCTGTTCTTCAGAGGCAGTATTTTCACCAAGAACTTCGGGATTCAATTCAGTATCATCTTCAACTTCTTCAGCTAGTCCCTCGCTTTCAAAAATCTTTGGATTTTTCACCGCAAGAGCAATCCAGCTCAAAGGCACATCTTTTGGAGCGGGTTTATTAAGCAAGATTGTAAACCCAAAGACATTCTTCTTTATAACCAAGACTTGAATACCCTGTTCGAATAACTCAATCGCAAGGTCATCTTGTAACTTTTGAATTTCTTTAATTTTCTCCACGTCCCCTGTTTTTATAATTTCATTATCAAGTTCACCAGCAATAGAAGCCACAACTACTGGTTGCTCTATATATTCTTTATCGAACTTAATATCGACACTAGTATGGCCAGCTTTTACCAAAGCGAAGCCCGCAGTATCGTTATTGAGATATGGACGACCAAAGAATGTGACGTCGCTAAGCATATCAATAATTCCACCAAGCTTACCAATAGCCTCAACTCTCAAACCACCTGTTGTAACTTGAGGAGAAATCACTTCAAACGCAGCACTAACTCGATCTGTAAACAACTCAGCGGACACACCTTGCCCCGCTGCTACTTTTTCAGCTTTAATATGTCTTAAGAAGACTAAGATTTTTTCGTCAGTAGTTAAAGAATCATCGATGTCATTATCTAAACCCGTACCAACTAGAGCTTGAGATTCCACACCAGATTCTTCAACCAAACCTTCGGTACTGTCTTCAATTAAATCACCAACAGCAGAGACCGAGATACGCATCTCTTGCATAAGTTGTTCAATTGGTAAACCAGAGAAGTTACCATGTTCAACGAAAATACTTACTTCACCACACTTGGTTGTCTCAGGTAGACCCTCACCCATAGCTGAACATACTGCCATGTCTTGTTCAGGAATACTATCTGTTAAAGCTTTACCGATAGTTGGTCCAGCGCCAGTGGCGCGCATGGCATACCCCGGAATTGACGCCGAGGTCAAATAATCTCCTGCCTTTACTGGTCCGTTTTCCATACTAAATTTCACGGGAATACGACCAGTCAACGCTATTGCGAAACCATCTTCAGCGTGCAAGCCCAGAATTATACCTGGTTGAGTTGAAACTACACCAAGTATTCCCCCGCTATACCTACGAGTTGAACGTACTACGTCGTCGCCATCTCCATTTTTGTCGATAACTACAACTTGACCAGGCTCGAGAGCCTCTGTTGAGTAATAATATTCAGCTAAGTCAGCACCACCGGTAAAACCAACTTCAATCCCAGTACTTCCTACGGCTGTAATACCATCAAGAACAATTTCCTGACGAATAGCGTACAATTGGTTGGCAACATAATCCAAACCTTGCCCAAGACGGACATCTTCGGTAATAGCTGTAAAGTGAGCTTCAGACGCTATGATAAAAGTTCGAGTTGAAAGATCCATCGAGACTATATCGTCATAATCAGTCCCCGCCCAATCTGTACCATCGTCATCGGTTTGACTGGCTTGACTGTGATAAACGTCCGCAACAATACTTGGACCATCTTGGTGATTATAACAAGTTACACCACCAGTATCAGTACCACTATTCGTTCCAATACACAACTGACGAGCTTCCCCCAAAGGAGTTTCTCCTGTAATGCCAATACCACCTACGGCGTCTGAACCACCATATAACGCCTCGGGGTCAATTTCAAAATCTGCTGAAGTATCCATAGTACACGCCCCTGGTACTGCAGGGGTGAACGTTATAGTATCAGCGGTGTTGGCCGAAATACGACGAGTCAAACCGACACAGTCCGCATCATCACTACCAGTAATCTCGAGAATCGAACCAGCAAAGTCATTGGCAAACCACGACTCCCCAGTATCAGTGACCGAGGTTGAAGTCGCAGAAGTGGCATTGGCAACTGTGATTGTTCTCTTAGTAGCACGAGGACGTTCAATGTTAAAATAACGGCGAACATAGAGCTGGGTCATAGTGGCTTGAGTTGTTGTTCCCACTATATACTGAACATCATCAATAGCCCCATCCCAGGCATTGGTCACCGCCCCGCAGTTGGCAGTCACAGTTGTGACACACGAAGCCCCAATAGTCACAATTTGGCTTCCATCAAAAGTTGCAGTAAGACCGGTAGCTGTAGAAAGAGTCATACCTTGGCCATCAATCCACGAATCTACATCATTGGCATTTGTTCGAGTGATAATTAAATTGTGCCACTGGTTATCGTTATAAGCATAAGTCGAAGTTGCGGTAATATCGTATGAGTTTGCTCCACCACCATCAGGACGAGTCCAGGTGGCGTCATCATCATTTGCCACAACAATCTGACCACTAGTATTCATGTAAGCAACCACGCATCCAATTGCCTGCCCAGGGGTTGCTGTAACACACTTTTCAAAAAGAGTATCAATTGCACCAGAAGGAGCTGTTGTTGAATGCTTAAACCATAGGGAAATAGTCCAACCGACAGTCGACATGTTAAACGCCGTGTCTAGGTCACACGTATTATCCTGGTTAGCATCTGAACATAAGAAATCATCAGTATTATCAAATTGTATAGCCTTTCCTTGAACACCATCTACGCCAAGAGTAGGAGTCCCATTAATTGCCATATCAGTATTTAAAATAGAGACATCTTGGGCCTGTGTGCCCGAAGTATCATCCATTGGCAAAACCATGTCATTAATGCCGGCAAGCATCATCATTGGGGTCTGGCGCGTAGAATTATAGTACTTAACCCAACCAAGCAGCTGAGTGGTATGCTCGTGAAGCTCTGCCATACCTAAACTATGCCCCACGTAAATGACGTCTTCTGTGTTTAAGTTATTCGAAGCACGTTCCGCGATCTCCAAGTTATCGGGCTTCCCCGTAAGAACATCGAATGCCGAGGTTGCTAGAGCTGGTCCAGTCGCACGAGCTTCATCCCACCGACGACTGAAAGTACCGTTAATTTCACTGGCTTTGTCTGTATCAATTGTATCCCATCGTTCAAGTTGGTCTGAAGTACTATTCAAAGCATACATAAAACCTCGACTTGAAATTACCACCGCATTATAGTCATCAGCTGTAACGTCTGAATACTGGTTCAATACCAAACCAGAAGGGTTAATAATCGTTACGCCAGAGTCAGTAGCTAGCCCAATAAAGACTTTTCCATATCCAGGGTTAGTGTTAGTCGCGGCACCTAAAGCTGTCACTGCGGATTGGGTACGAGACATGACTACCGCGTGCACATCATTAACTCGCTCCCACTCAGCTTGTGTACCAGTAGGTGAAATTTCAAGTTTAACATTACTATCAACGTTATATGTCACTGCAGAATTACGACCACTAATTCCGACACCAGCAGCGGCACGAGAAGTTCCGTTATAATTCCACATACGATCGTTCACGAAGTCGATGGCATATAAACCACCAGCAGATGAACCGTTTGCTCCAACATAAATAACACCGTTAAGCGCTATTACCGACGATGGGTCGTTGTTTGTATCAGCACCAAGCGCATAACCATCAGAATGTTGAGAAAACTTCATCCACATGTCGTTTGTCGCCGCATCAAAAATATATAAAGCGTCTGTGGTAACCACCAAAAGAGCTTTTCGAGGGAATGAGGCTTTATAACAACGGTCGTCACTTGAAATAACACAAGTGTCACTCGCACTGTCATCTAGTGCTTCTGCGTACCAAGAAAGGTTGTCAGTAGTTGCCCAGTCAATCCAACGACCGCCATCACTATCTCCTGAAGTATCATAAACAAATACATCCTTAATTCCCGTAAGCGGTGTGTGATCATCAGAACCCTTGCTGATAATCTCACCATACACCGAAGCATTTCCACGTCTTTCCTCAGACCCAACCTGTAACAATCGTTCAGTAGCTGCGCTTGCACTAATTGACGAAGTTCCAATACCAACGCGACCATCACCGTCCACAATAAACGGTGTGGTATCACCAGAGACGTCATCAATTCTCAAAGCATAGTTACCCGTGCCAGTCGCACGGTGATCAATATATAAACCTGTGGTTGCACTTGCAGTGCCAGTATTATCAATACGCAATACCGAACCAGTATTAGCAGCATCGGAACCGCTAAGCGTCAACTTTGCCAAAGCCCCAGTAAGTGCTGTTGATGATGAAGCGATTGCTAAACCATTTCCACTAGTTAATGCATTCGCGGTTATATTTAATCCGACCTCACTATCAATAGTATTAGCGGTAACGTTAACGGCATTAGCCGCGTTTGATTGTTGAACAATGTCGAGCCCGACAACAGCCGCGGTCGTGTTAGCTTGGTCAACTTGTACCACAAACGCGCTGTCAGTACCGGCCGAGGATGGGTTGGTGAAGACGAGAGAATCGTCTGCTGTTGTAAGTGAGATAGTTGCGTTAGTGCCGTCGACATCAGCAGCATAAGAAGACTGTAAAGTTGAGCCACCTCCACCTGTTTCATCAGCAGCACAACCCCAACGTCCCCCACCAGTCGCCCATTTTAGAATTTGAGTATCAGCACAATCCACTAGCGAATCATGTTGAACGTAACCACTGGCATCAGTAAGGTTGACGTTCGATGATCCCGCTTGAATGACACCTGAGACATCGGCGGAGGCGAACAAAGCAGCACCAGCACCGCTTACACTCCAATGTGCATCGTTCAAAACTAAATCTGAACCAGAGCTAGCACCTACTGTAATTGTGCCGCCAGTTGAGTTTCCAATGGTAATGGTCTGAGTACGAGCGGCTGTTCCAATTAAAATAGAACCGTTACCAGAAGTTGAAGTTCCAACATCTAATGAAATATTACCAGCGGTACCAGCTGAAGCGTTGCCAGTGATAATTGTTACCCCGCCAGTTGAAGTTGTTCCAGTTCCAGAGTTAAGTGTTACCAAACCCGAAGCACCCGAACCGTTGTTAGCTGAACCGATTGTAGTCGCGGCACGTGAAGTTAAGTTTGGTCCAAAGTCTAATAAAGAAAAATTATCAGCATCAATATCTTGAGCCCATGGTGTTTGACTTCCGCCGCCACAACCCGTACAAGTTCCGGTAACTGTAAGGTTACCGTCAAAGAAAACATCACCATCAACTTCTAAGTCATCTGTTACGAGCAAGTCATCTGCCGCACCAAGAGAGTGATTGGTTGTGCCACTGCCAAGTCTTGAGTATGTCGTCGCTGTCGCTCCACCACCTTGCAATACTCCAGAAATAGTTAACGCTCCTGTAACATTTGTATTATCTTGGAGTTCTAAAGTACCACCCGCAGAATCTAAATTAATATTTCCAGAAGTTGTAGTCTGTAGAATCAAAGCTGAACTGGTAGAGTTAATCACTCTCGATGAACCGCCCGCTCCCGCTAAATTTATCCCTACCCCAGTTCCTGCTTGTGTCACAACTAAGGCTGCACCAGTAACGTTTGCTCCGCTTGAAACTTGTAACGCATTGTTACTTGATGACACGCTTGGTGAATAATCAATCTTCGCACCAGGATTCGTTGTGGTTCCAGGTGCGTACGCAATATCAATTCTACCATCACCAACAACGTTGTTGGCGTTAAAAGCAAAAGCAGAAGCAACAAGTTGTTTACGCGGTGACATTTCACCATCGTAAGCAACACCAGTCGGAGCGAAGTTCACCGACAAATACAAAGCACCACCAGTCACATCAAAAGTTATTGCATTACATGTCCCAAGTTTGACATTAAAAACACCACTAGTAACGGTTGGTTTGGCACATGAACCACTTGGTTGATCATAAGTTTCTGTCCACAACAAACTTCCCGCCGTTGGATCATCATAAATTTTAAATTCCATGGCGTAAGTTCCATTCGCCACATTCGTACTAGTACTAACTGCTGTGAGTTTACCTTGGAAATTAATTAGCTTTGGGAAAGCAGCGTTCGCTGTTGACTGAAATGAGTACGCTGTTACAAAACCAACCACTATCAAAAGCATGCAGGTTAGCGCTGCGACGGTTTTAATTATCTGGTTGTGGTTTATTTTTAAACTCATACAATCGATGTACTAGCTTTGAACCTCCGGTGCGGCCACAATAAAACCGCCTAAAAGCAAAATGGTGTCTTTTGCAAAACGGCGGTCACGACGATTACCAATGCGCACACCGGCAAGAACACCATCGCGTTCCCAATTGCGAATAGTGTTCGGATGAACATTCAAGACTTCAGCAGCCTGACGTACAGTCAACAATAACGGTAAATTTCCTATGGACATTTTATTTTATTTTCCGGGTCAAAACAAGAAAGAGCACCCGGGGTTGCTTGGCTGTTTCAGAAACAAATTTTGGTCTCTGAATTAACTTAAATTGTTTTTTTCTTTCTATTCGCCTGTTAGGTAAGACTGATTTTGGTCTAACTTAACAAATCTATACTTATTATAGCAAAAATTACGACAATTGTCAATGAAAAATGGCGCTATCAAGCCTTATTTTTGTAAATCTCTCTTAAAAAATTCAAAACCCGCTCATTAAATTTGAACGGGCTTCCAAAATTGCTATCCGATATTTTCTATTCGTTACGAGCGGGTACGTTTAAGTATGAATAGAGCAATAATTACTGCCGCTCCAAGTAGTAATCCCCCAACAAGCACGACCACGATCAAGATTGTGGTAATCAACTGCCATGGGAAGACCCAAAAGCTTAAAGCCTCTGTATAATGGCGGGCGGCATCATTGTTGACTGTAAACTGGAGAGTGGCGGTATAACGACCCAAAGCAAAATGATTCCACTGCCACTTTAAGGTTTCGAAGTAAGACAAATCATCAGGAGCATAAAAGATATCAGTGCTGTGTTGCTCTGTCCTGTCCCCTCCAGACGTAACCCAAGCCGTGGTATAACGGCGAATACTTCTTGGTAACACACTACCACCGGTACGATTAGCATCAATTACTTTACTAGTGAACCCAAATAAATTTCGGATCGTAATGTCCCCGACTGGCTTCACCCTATCTTCACCGCTATTTTGAAAACGATATTCAAACTCAACTGGTAAAGAAGAAAACATCGACTTCTTCTTTGTTGTGTTAAAACTTAAAATTGTTTCCCCTTCTGTAAAGGCACCGTTCACTCGAAACAAAATTAAAGAACCAACCTGACTCTCAAGTGCGATGTCAACTTCTTCTTCAGAGCTTGGAACATTTTTAGTTGCCAGGATACCAGCAAAGTACCCACCTGGATCAACATCTCGTGGTACTGTAATTGTAAAATCCACCGTGAGAAATTCTTTCGGGGGAATCTCAACACTTGAAGGCGCGCTTACCCAACTTGGTAAACCATCACTCCCACGAACAAAAGATGGTTCACCAGTTTCATCTTTAGTTTCAAATTTAACAAACTTAATATAATAAGTTTGGGTTGTGGTTAATTCATTGAAAAGTTTAAACGACCCGCTCGCTTCACCACCAGGGTCAGCCGCAAGTTCAACTCGGATAGGAGATATCGTTAGAGCCTCAACCGACTGAGGCAAAAACCACCAACCGCCAAGAACAAACACTGCGCCAAATATTATACCAAGAAATCGTGTCATAAATATATTACGAATTACTATTGCGCGACAGCAACCAGCGATTGTATCGCTTGACTGCAGTATAGCCTAACAAGACCAGAAGTACGAGCACGAAAATACCGACAACAAGTCTTTGCCACGGGACTATCCAAAAAACTGTTGTTGTACGAATTTCTAACTTTGGATTGCCATAAAACAATATAGCTGTCGCCGTATAGCGACCAAAGCGCCAGCCTGATTCCCAGGTGCTTTGGAAGTTACGTTGTGATTCTGGCAGAATAATATTTGCATCACGGTTTACTGGCACGCTGCCAACCTGACGTCCGAACATGTTCTCAATAACCACATCGCCTTTTGGTTTGATATGAGCGTTGCCCTGGTTGAAGATTGAAGTAAAAAAATTAACGCTTGAATAATCTAAACTAGGCTCTGCACGAAAGTTTGTCACTGTTGCACTGTAATTCGCGTTACCTAATTTAGCGATGACCAACACCCCAGCTTTTTGAGTAACTGTAACCGATGTCTCTGCTAGAACCGTGGGACGGTATGAAAACAACAATCCACCATAATGAGAACCCGGCTCAGCGTCTACTGGTGGTTCAATTGCAAATTGAACTTCCGTTTGGGCGCCTGGCTCAATCGTAAAATCTGGTTGATTAATAATACGAATCCACGAGCTTAAAGAAAAACGAGGATCGCTTTCCTCTCCGCTATTTAAAAAAACAGTCTCCCCTGTTTCTCCGTTTGGCACAAAATCATTGATACTAATTTCAATTGGCAGCGGAAGATTTGTTGTATTAGTTAGTGTAATAGTATGGAGTTGCACGTCCCCTGCTTCCAGCTCAGTTTCGATTAAGAAAGGACTCAAGGCTAAGCCCTGAACCTCTAAACGTTGTTCGCTATTCTGCGCAAATAATTGCAAAGGAAAAATGAACAGAACCAAAGCCACTATTAAAGTCTTTAAGTGCATATTAGTATTGCGCTGAAGTAATGTAAGTTAAAATATTTTGATACGATCCTGACTCCTGCAAGCTCCCAATCTCAAGTTTGTAGACCAAAGTTGTAGCTTCACTTGTTGCTGGTCCTGTATTACACGCAACCTCAGATGGCGTTGTTGTGATAGCCGCATAAGTATTATTCGCCGAGAAACGATTAGTACTACCAGTGCATAGAACACTGTCTGTTGTATGATATCCAAACGCGCCAGTAGTTACCGCAACTGGCCAAACATCAGGGCTAGCGTTGGTACCAGAAACACTATCGATATCAGCACCAGCAGATGTCCTCAATTCGCCATCATGCTGAAGAGTGGTTGTATACCCACTCACACCGTTTGTGCTCACTGTAACCGTATGAGCCGCTACAGCTGGGGTACTCACAACCAAGCTCCCATAAGTAATGGCGTTACTTGTTGTAGTTATAGTTGTAGTTTCGCCAGCCACACTTGTACTCGATGCAACTCCTGAAAACGTTATAGCCAAACTTGGGCTACTTGTACTCGCACTAGCTTCAGAAGAAAAACCTGTCTCAGTGTCTGCTCCATGACGAGCTTTGACTTTAATTTTGTAAGTCGTACTTGGAGTTAACCCAACAATTCGTTCACCACTACCGCTTCCCCAGTTAGTAAAAGTTTGCCAGGCTTCCGTCGTGGAAACAGTATCATCTGTTTGAACATAATTGGTAGTTACAAAGTTATCAGATGAAATCGCAATAGCATACTCCGTATCACTACTGTTACCACCAATGGCAATGACAAAATCAAGTGAGTTATACAAAGTCCCACCTGTGTTGGTTAAGGTTGGCGCTCCAGGAACTCCCGGATAGGCCGGCCAAATAAACCCGAGTAAGGAACGAAAGTTAGTTGAACTTGAACCACTATCACTTACTGCCCCAATAGAATCCACCGAGCGATAGTTAGCCGAAGCACTGTTTTCGCCACCTCCGTCAATGGTCGCATCTTCAATACGATAGTTGCTTCCAGTTAAAGTTTCAGCCAAAACTGGAGTCGCCAAAACTGAGAAGACTAAAGATAAAATTGTAATTTTTTGTATCGAGTTCATATGGTTTTTATACATTCATTATACCATATAGCCTAAGTTAGCAGGTGGTTGATGTTGTACTAAAACCAGTCGCTCCGCTCCGATGGTTTTCTTAACAACATCAACCACCTGCACCAATAGGCATTCAAAGGTAAAGACGATTCCCTTGTTGTTAAGAAAAGTATTTGGTCCCCTCTACTTTTCGTACAATAAGGGAATCGGATTTATCAAAAAAACCGCCCGGTTTCTTAGAGCGGTTCTTTGTCTTTCTTAGTTCGTCTTTTTTTAGGAGATTTGTTATTAGTCGCCTGATTGATAATGTAACGGTTGTATCGCTTAATACTGAAACGTCCAACAATAAAGGCGACAATTAATCCTGAAATTACAACAGTTATCAATTGCCATGGAATGACGTAGAACGTGTAGCTTTTTGAGTCCGACTTTAATTCTTTGGTTCCAAAGACAACACTTAGCGATGCTTTGTATTTTCCAAAAGCAAAATTGTGCCATTGATACTTTACTTGATCCCAAAATCCAGGACCCGCTGGGCTTGGAATTTCCGGATCGGCTCCCTGTTGCAAGTCTCCCCAGCTACTAGCCCAAACAGTTTCAAAACGCCTAATGCTTTTTGGCAAAATACTTCCATCAACAGGGTTGGCTGGCAGAATCTTTGTCGTACGTCCGAACATGTTCGTAATCAAAACATCACCAACTGGTCTTAAATGATCTTCACCAACATTTTGAAAACGATAGTAAAAATAAACCGGGAGAGCTGTAAAAAAACGCTTTTTGTCTTTAGTCGCAAATTCTAAGATATTAGCGTTTTGAACAAAATCACCATTTACTCGAAGTAACAACAGGGTTCCTAACTTTGAACTAATGCCCACCTGACCACCCTGGTCAGCATTGGGAGGGGTTGTTTCTAAAAACATCGCAGCGAAATGACCACCAGGGTCAGCGTTCTCCGGCACATTAACTTTAATAGGAATTTCCAAAGTCTCACCAGGGCCAATAGTAATGACTTCCGCAACTTCAACCCAAACCGCTAAATCTTCTTTACGATTTGTAAACCGAGGACTACCACTTTCATCCTGAGATTCGAAATTTTGTAAATTAGTATAAAAAGTTCGAGATTGTTTTTCCTCATTACTAATTTTCAAAATTTCAGTTACCGACTCTCCAGGATTAGCGTTAATTTCTATTCTGGGGGTTGTGGTTATGGCTTGTACGGGTCGGACAAAAGCCCCAAAAATTAAAACGAAAACCGCTCCGACAAGTAACGCGGCGCGGCTATATCTTAATTTGAAAATTTCTGGAAAATTCATTTAGTAAACAATCCCAAACAATTTAAAATGTACCTGTGGCGATGTATGTGATGTTCGTACTATAACTACCAGCCTCTGTGTTTCCCGCGATGTTGGCGAGATAAAAAGCACTTACAGTTTCAGTATTAGTTGGTGTTGTTCGTGAAATAATCGTCGTGGTCGTGCCAGCAACAAAGGCCCAATCTCGGTTTCCTGGTGTAGAGTTGTGATCATAACCAGTTGCCACGGTAGAAGAGCCATTCGTGGAAATACCTAAACCAAACTCTTCTGCAGACTGAGTACCATCAGCATCGTTAGTAATAGCGGCAACATCAATAGTATTACCACCACTGGTTAAAGTGGCTCCATTGTAACTTAGGACATACCCACTAGCGGCGTTAGTAGCAACAGCTAAAGTATGAGCGGCGGCAGAGTCTGTACCAGAACCATTAGTATCACCAGTAGCAAATCGGGCTGCTGTTGAACTAAGTGAGCCAAACCCGATTGTTGTATCAGAAACGCTAAAGGTAATTGTAGGGTCAACTGTAGCTGTAACGTTAACCTGATCTTCTGTAATAATATCTACAGCAATTGTCCCTGTGTCACCAAAGCTACCACTAATGGCAATCGTATCGTCATCATCAATTGCGCCATTACTAATTTGGTTTGTGCCAGTTGCCTGACTTACAGCATTTGTACCAATACGGAAACGGACGCAACGCCCAGCCGTGACTGTACCAGTACCTGAAGTTAGAGTTACAGTTGTTGCGCTGTCCCCATCTGCTCCCCAAGTCGCACCAGAGGGAGAAGCGGCCAAAGTTCTTTCTGTAAATGATGCTGTACTACAGTTACTTGAGTCACCTTCAGCAAAGTCAATATCAGTATGAACTATATTGGTAACGTTTGTGAAGTCAGCTGAAAAAGTTAAAATAATAGTTTGACCCGCGGTTAATCCGGTAGGTGTGACAAACTTGATTTCATGATTAGCTGCCTCGCTCGCCTTTAAACGAGACATGACGTCAGATAAACTTGTCACTGAAGCGGCTTGTGCAACAGGTACTCCCTGAAAAACAACGCTAGCAACCAATGCCACCATCGCAATCTTACTATATATACGCTTCGTTTTTTGTTTCATTATTTTATGAAGTAATATTTAGGTTAATTATAGCAGATTTTTTGACTTTTGTCTAACCTGTGTGGATAAAATTACTCCACCAAGCTAACTTCAGTTCCAGATTCTACTGAATCTTGAACCTCGGGTTCTTCTTGGGTTTCCTCTGGTTCAGTAACAGGCATTTGTTCATCGGGAGATTCTTCGCTTACAACGCCGGCAACAGACCCTTCGTCAATTACTGGTTCCGGGTCCTCTGATAATGAATCCGATTCTGACGACTGCTGTCCAGCAATAACTAACTTGATAGTGCTAGTATTACCATTTGACACAGTCAGTTTTGCATCCTGTCCTGCAAACGCATGCCAGTTAAATTCAACTGCTTCGTTTTGATCGTCGCTAATCTTAATGGTAAAGCCAGATGAGTCTTCATCAACCACCGTGTAGCGGAAACTATTATCCAATGCGGCTTCACCACGAGGACTAATCGTGACGATTGGCTGATACTCATACGGCTTAGTAAAGTTTACTCTCACCTCTGTTTCCCCAGAAAGAATTTTTACCTGACCTACTGAGTCTGAGGTTAAATACAAATGACCCTTGATGACAATCGGTGTATCAATGTTTCCACCTAAATTGCCTTGTAAACTATTTACTGAAACTTGTAAGCTCTCAATTCTGTCTTGTTGTTCGTGAATCGCATTAACTAAGATCGGAGTGAAACCAACATAGTTCACAGATTTTAATCCAGTCTTTGGATCAATCTTAACTAGCTCAGGTGAAATCACTTCAACCTCTTGTGCCAGAAAACCAATTCTCAAAGCATCATCAGTTTGAGACTTCCAACGGAAATTAACCCCCCTAAAATTAAGAACTTTCTCTAAGGCACTTTCAATTGTTGCTACATCCTCTTTAAGACGTTGGTCAGAGGTACACACCAAAGCGGTACTCGTTGGATCAATATCGCATGACCCATCAGAATCAGTAAAACGAGCCACCACACCTGCCGCACCCAACACCACATGAAGCGGATAACTAGGAGTGGTTATGCCGATACCGACATTTCCCGCGCTAAATATTGCAGCATAATTATCTGTACCACCTGAAGCACTTACAGACAAACCCACATTGACTGCAGTAGTTCCCGTATGTGTATTAGCGACTTGAAGACCATATGTGGTTTGGCTCGCGCCATTATTGGAACCCGAGGTAGCAATATTTAAGACCGTTTGATTAGTTAAAGCCTTGGAGGTACCAGAAATTTGTAAGTCAACTAGCTTGCCAGAAGTTAAGTTGGATGACGCAGCATACAATCCAGTACCAGTGGTTAAAGAGTTAACATTTAGTGCTAAGGCAGAAGCGGTTGTAACTTGAGTCGTATTTGCAGAAGTAACCGACATTGTTCCTGAACTTTGAATATATCCCTTGACCGCAGCAATTGCACCAGAGGAGTTGACTTGGAATAAGTCACCACTTCCAACGGTCAGCAACGCGGTAGGTGAAGCATCTCCAATCCCGACATTGCCACCCATAAACTGAGCAGCGTAATTATTTGTCGCACCGGTTTGAGCGTTTACAGTTAGACCAAAACTATTAGTTGCTGTCGAAACAGCACCGGCTGAAATCAAAATACCATGGGTATTCGTAATAGTTGCGTTCGTACTTTTGACTGGAGCACCTGTTATTCCTAAAGTCGCCGCGTTGGTTAATGTGGAAGCTCCGTTAAATGCATAAGTCGGTGCATTGATTAATACTGCGCGTTGTGTCGCTAAGCTACCAGTACTAAAAGTTACAGTTCTGTTGAGTGCAAAATTTATATCCGCGGCTTCGATTGTAGAATCTAAGTTAACATGTGCTGGCCCTGTAACGGCGAGTAAATTTGGGGAGCCAGAACCAGATGGATCGGGGGCCATAATTAATCCGCCAGTTTCGTTGACAGTAGCCAAAGCAGAACCGCCTGAATTTTGCCACTCCTGCAAATTTGCCGACTGACCACCACTTGAAGCCGATACAGCAATATTATATTTGTCAGACAAATACTTTTCTACGGATTCTTTGTCGGCAATACTTAACGCTGAGCTATAGACTATAATTTCCGCGATATCTCCCTCCCAATATTGTGATACTCCTAAGTAGTGATAAGTATCCCCAATCCAATTAAAAGAACTATTTGCAGTTCCCACGATTGTTATAATACTATAAGTATTTGCCGGTTTTTGAATATTAAGAACTGAGGTATAAGTACCATTTGTATAACCCTGACCACTAGCAATGTCGCCGTTTGTACCTCCTAATGAATTAATCAAATCAGTACCAGTTTCACCAAAATAATCAAAACCGGTGCTCTCTCCAACTGGTGACTCCCCAGCAGGCGAACTCCCATCAACATGTCTGATTACCATTATCAGAGTCCTAGAATTAGTCACTACTGAATCCATAGCCAAAAAATCATCGGTACCATCGAAGCGAACCACAGGCTTGCCGTTAGTTCCACTAGCAATATAAAGAGGCTGACTTGCTCCAGTTCCTTGAGTAGCATCATTACCCGACCCGCTTGAATTAGTCCAGCTTGCAACAGGGTCATTATTATTTAAAGACAAACTATCAGCCTTTAACCACACCACTAAACCACTGATATCATCAGGTTCAATTCCACTACCTAAAGGCGAACCTTTAACAATTATGCCTTTAGTATTCGCTGTGCCTGTTACAACTTTCAGCCTTGCATCAGGTATGGTAGTGCCTATACCCACGCTTCCATTTTCAAAGATGGCAGCATAGTTATTAGTTCCACCTGAAGCAGAAGCATATAAACCGACATTAGTTGAGTCTGTCCCTGTATGAGTATTAGTAATATATCCACTGTAAGTTGTTTGGGTGGAAGTAGCATTGGCTCCAGATAAACTAAGAGATAAAAGTTTTTGTGTGTTGCTTGCAGCAGCGGTTGTGTTGGCTGATAAAGCTAAACCTGTCCCACCTGCTAAAGTGTCCCAGGCCCAATTCTGCTGATAATTGGTATTATCAATAGAATTTGTTGCTGTGGCGGCAGTCAACCCTGACAACGAGCCACCGCCTACACCGTCACAAGCCTGCCATTCGAAATCGCCAGTAGTTGATTCGTAAGTTAAACATTCTTCATCAACAGAAGAGTCCACTGCTTTTAAATCTGCTTCAGTAACTTTCTCATCAACAATCGCGGTGGCTCCAGTACTATCAATCACAATATCTCCACTCATTGCTACGGGATTATAGTTTGTACCATCCGCCACTAGAATAAATCCAGAGGTATTTGTGCCCATAAATAAATCATCGCCCGAAATAGTAAGATCGCCATCTAGTTGGACGTTACCAACACTGGTGATAAGAACGCGTTCCGTACCAGCCATACTAATAGATAAATCATCTGATCCACCAAGCACAGCAATCTGCACTTTCTCAACACCAGCCTTATAAATGTAATACCCAGCTTGTGAAGCAGCGTCTCCATCAACCTGAATTAATGCATGCCCAGCAGCATTAGTGTACGACATACCTACTGCCGCGGTTCCCACAACGCTCAGACCTGCAAAAGTTGGCAATGAAGTCGTTGTTAAATTTTGTCCTGTATTAAAAGTTAATTGCGAATCGCTAATCGAGTCGGCAGCAACAGAAATGCTAACAGCAGCGGTTTCTGATCCTGAACCACTTACAGAAATCTGGCTGTCGCCAGCAATAGTCGCAACATAGTTGCCAGCAGTATCAGTACCCAGCGCTACACTATTGGATTGAATCGTAGTTGCACCAGTATTATCGATTGCAATATCACCAGACACCGACACAAACACAGGAACGCCACTGACATTACCAATAAGCAACTGTCCGCTCGTTGGCGCAGCCGTTACCTGCACTGCCGAAGTTCCATTCCCGTAAACCAAACCATTTAAAGAGAGAGACGACGTTCCTGTTCCACCATTCGAAACAGCAAGTACACCAGTCACATCGGTAGCTAAGTTAGTTGTACCACCACCAATAGCTCCCCAAGTTGCACCGTTATAGACATTAAATGCATCTGTTGTTGAGTTGTATACTAAAAGACCTGTCGCTGGGCTACTAATCGCATCGCGTTCGACAGTCGTCATCCGTGGTGCTAAAAACCCACGTGTGGTTGAATTTGCTTGTAAGATTGCAGAAGCATCCAAAGTGCCTTCACCAATGAGCAGTTCACTTGAATCAAAACTACTACCTGAGGATACCGAGCTTGAACCAGCAGCACCACGTGCTCCCGTTTCACCAGTTGCCCCCTGTGGACCTTGTTCGCCCGTGTCCCCTTTGTCACCTTCTAAAAAGTCGAAAAGACCTAAGGCAATAAATCGATTCATCACTCTTGTTACTGCAGTCTCAATAGCACTTTCACCAAAGTTTACTGTTGTTGTCGGGGTCGGTGGTGTTATTGGTGTTGAGACAATAGGAACTTCTTCTGGCACGTAGACTATCGTAGGTGTTGGCTCTGGCTCAGAGCAAACAACTAACCAACACAAAACTTTCTCCCACCAAGGAATTTCGGTACTCTCTCCCAAAACACGACCACTATATTGGCCAGTCTCCGCGTTTGCTATTTTTGTTTGTGCTGAAAAATCATCAACTGTTAATTGAGGAGAAAATCTGTCTTGTAAATATTTACCATTAGTAGAAAAATTTTCAAGCAAGGGACTCTGTAGCATGGCAACAGTTACATTGTCTGCTTTTTTAGCCACGATCTCAGCCAGCATCAAAGTCTTGTTAAACAATGTACTTGCACTGACTGCTACACTACTATCAACACTCGCAACTATAAACTGACCTTCATTAAATATTTGATTAACAGAAACAGTAACTCTATCTTGCGAAGATACAAGATCATTTACAACAAAATTTGCTAAAACAATATCAGCGTTATCGAGTATGTTATTACTAAATTTTTTAACATCTTCTATTGTCACCTTTGGCACACTCACTGTTGGAACAATATTATCAAAAGCACGATGATTCTCTAAACTTTGACTAGCAAGGGTTTGCCCTGTAGTTATAAACTGGACAGACCCTGAGAACTGAGCGAGGACCTTGCCATCACTAACCCAAGTTGCGACTACCGAATCAACAATTCCAGCAACACGATCAAACGCTCCACTAATACTATTTGGTAAATTGCCAATATCGACCAATACCTGCTCATACGACAGCTTGATCAAACTTCCTAAAGTTGAACTATTACTCCCTACTTCGGAAACTAATTCTTGTGAATATTGTTTGGAGTATTTCTTTGTGTTCCGGATACCGATTGAAGCATGATCAGCAACGAACTGTTCTGCCTTTGATGTTATATCCTGTGCATCATAATAAAGATTTGCAAATTTTCGCTCATGCCACTCACTAAATTTAGTGAAGGTTACATAGCCTTCATAAATTGATTCTAGAATAAACTTGCTAGTTTTCGCATCGTAATAATTTAGAAATGCCGAGGTGTCTCCAATTATGCCATAGGCTTGATTTTGCCAAGAAGAAACTATTGTCCCTGAATTATTAATTGAGGAATACTCTATATTGGATGGTTGGCTGGCGTATACTCTGTTTGAACTTAGTGACGCACATAATATAACAACAACCAAGAGGCTATAGACAAGTTTATTTATAACTTTCATCATGCCAGCCTCCTTTCAGATTTTTCTAAAGAAGCTAGAATGCGACGATGTTTTTGTTCTTGAGACTTTACATAAGACAAAACGGCCTCACGTGTTGTGAGCCAGTCTCGAGATATTTTAATCGCTTTCAGTTTGCCTTTACGAGCAAGTAAGCTCAGATATTCCTGTGAGTACGGTGTATTTGTCGCCGCTTCACCAATGGAAATCAAAGAACCAGATGCCAAAAAACGGCTCTTTTCCTGTTCGGACATTGTCTCTGCTTATGTTTTGTTTTTGTTTCTATCTACGAACTATCGAGCAACCGCGCATTCCTAAACTAATTTTGGCTTAAGCATGCACTATCGATCATCCGATACTTTTCTAAATTCAGTATAGCAAAAAAAACGTGTTTTGTCAATGATTTTCAATGTACTAAACAAAAAACCTCCTAAACAGGAGGTCTTAAAATTTACATTTTATCCAAAATACCACAACAGCGTCGCGAAGATTGCCACAAAGGAACCGTTCGCTACCAAATTTACATGTTGGATATGTCGATGAACCGCAATCGCGACAATTAATGAGACTAAGACGAGAGACACAAATACTAAATAAAATTTACTTTCGAATTGTTTGACGTCTAAAGTTCTTCCAAGAACAGATATTGTCGCTCCGGCAACTTCTGGTGCAGTACTATAATTTCCAACCAAGCTACTAGAAAAACTTGCTAAACGAACTGAACCAAGCTTACCATCAAGTCCATACGCTTCAATCATCATAGAGTTGTTTTCTGAAGCAAGCTCAGATAACGGTATAGTCCCCTTCCAACTATAATCACTCACTGGATCAAGCATGATCGCTTTTTGACCATACTGCACAATAACGCGACTTGCGTTGGGTGCCCAAGCTAATATCTCAACATTCGATCCATACACTGAAACTAATGTTGGAATTTCTGTTCCAGCAATCAGCGCAGAATTTTCTTGCTCGGGTGTGGCCACCGGAACTACTTCAGCAGGCCCAGCCTGAACCTCTGCTTGTGCCACTGGCTGAGCAGTTGGCTGAGCAGCGGGAGCTTGAGCTACTGTAGTTGGCGCTGGTTGTGGTGGAGCTTCTACTGCTGGTTCAACTTGAGTAGGAGTAGCTAAGGTTTGAATTGGTTGGTCAGAGCTAGCGCCAAACATCTGGACCACAAAAATACTGCTATGACCCTCAAATTGACCCTGAGCAATACCGATCCCAATTTCTTCAAAATTTTCATTTAAAATATTAGCTCGATGTCCAGGACTGTTCATCCAAGCATCTTCCACGTTTTCAGCTTGTACAAAATCAACTGCCAAGTTTTCACCGGCAATCACATACTTATAACCAGCGGCTTTGATGAAATCCCAAGGAGTTCGCCCATCTGGCGAATTATGAGCAAAATACTGATTAGCCAGCATGTCGTCTGCCTTAGCCTGTGCCGCTGCTCTTAATTGTGAGTTTTGGGTTACAGTCCCAATTCCATATTCAATACGGGATTCATTGGTTAAACTGATAATGTTTTCAGGAGTAATCGCTGAGGAAAATGCTGGAGATACTGGTCCAAGACTTAAAAGTACAAGACCACCAATCTTTACCGTAACCAGCAACAACGAAAACAAAGCCACCGCCCGATGCCCAAGCATGTGAGGATGGTAGTTATTTCGATGATGCGGCACAAAATGGTCTTTAATATGACGACCAAATTGCTTGAACGATGGGAACATCTCCCCATACGGTTCATATTGCACACTTCCAATAAAAGGAATTGCGATACTCATTTTTGTTTCTCGAACTTTCACGTTTGCAGGATTTTATGCAAACGCTATTTGCTGGCAAGAAAAAAACTAGAGACAAGCTCTTCATTTCTTTCAACCAACTATATTTACTTGTATTTTTGTTTCACTTGTATCGATGAACTAATTTTGGCTCATCAATATTCGTTAAATCTAAATTCATTATAGCATAACTAGCGAAAAAAATCAAGACACACTTTATAAGTCTAGATTGTCTCTGAATAGACAGAACAGGAAGATGTTGTTAAGAAAACCATCGGAGCGGAGCGACTGGTTTTAGTACAACGTCTTCCTGTTCTAGAATATTCGAACAAAACAAAACTCCCCACCGAAGTGGGGAGCTAGTTTGATTTAAAACGAAAGTTCTAAATTAGAAGTTATCGCGGCCACCCTGTGGGCGATCTGCCATTGGGCGAGCTTCGTTAACTAACAACTTACGGCCACCGTATTCGGTACCGTTCAATTGTTCTACTGCGGCGTCTGCTTCAGCATCGTTATCGAATTCTACGAATCCGAAACCGCGGCTGCGGCCAGTCATTTTGTCAGTGATGATGGTAGCTGTAGATACAGTACCAGATGCTGCAAACAACTGCTTAAGGTCGTCGCTCGTGGTTGCCCATGGAAGGCCACCAACGAAAAGTTTCTTTGCCATTTTACTAAGGCTTTCTCGTAAGCGCACCATCTAAACGCTTATCAAACTTATTAGATACTTTAAATCGCGCTTACTAGACTACAAAGCCTGAGTCTCGCTGACACTTAACGTAAGATAGTAAACGCATTATAGCACGTTAGCTGGTATTAATCAATGGCTCTATTATTGACTTTTTGGTCATTATATTGTACTATAACGAGTTCCCAGCAGTTCAAACCAGTTTAAAAGGGGGTATAGGCCTTGCCATATACATCAGCGTTTGCGCTTGTTAGAAATGGAGCAAGAGAAATCCTGCTCGTTCTTCGGGAAGATGGCCAGCGATGGACTCTTCCCGGTGGATCGCTTCTGAAAGGAGAGATCCCGCGCGTGGGAGTCACGCGAATCACTCAACTGAAGACGGGAGTAGAAATCGCCGTCTCAAAGATGATCGGCGTCTTCGCTCACGTCGAGCACGAAGGGTTGTGCGTCGCCTACTTCGCCGACCCGATTGGCGGTACAATGCTCGACTCGATGCCACCCATGGTCTCGGACTACCGTTACTTCGATGTTCGTGAGATCGTGCAGATGGGAAGCGCGGTGTACAACGCGCAACAACGAATCATCGTCGATGCGCTTCTCGCTCGCCGGCGCGGGATAGAATTCCCGCTCGAGGCACAATTCACGCTTCCCACCCGACAGGAGTGGGAGAATGTGATCACGGTTCTCAAGGCATAGAGCTCCCCACTCCATCACACGACGGGGCCATTCAGCATAAAGCCGCGCACCAAACGATTGGTGCGCGGCTCTTTCTTTATCTTATTCCAAAAATAACAACGAACCCATCAAGGCGATACCAACAACAAACCAAGCGAACTGAATTAGAGAACGACGCTTCCCTACTTCTTTATGAAGTTCGGGAACTAAATCTGACAAAGCGATGTAAATAAAGCTGGCACCAGCAAAAGCCAATAAGAAAGTTGGTGGTTCTTCTAAATTTTGAGCAAAGACTAAAACGATAACGGCACCGATTACCGAAGTTAATCCAGATAATAAGTTATACCATAAGGCTTTGGCCTTACTCCACCCACCGTGAATCAAAATCGCGTACTGACCAATCTCTTGAGGAATTTCATGTAACACCACCGCGATGGTCGCCGCAATACCTAAAGTTGGACTAACTAAGAAACTGGCGGCAATTACAATACCATCAATAAAGTTATGAAGAGAATCTCCAAACATGGTGAGATAAACCGAGCTGTGAACTCGTTCATCATGTTCATCACCGTGGGTGTGCTGCCAATGAATAAAGCGTTCTAAAATAAAGAACACGACAATTCCAAACAAAAAGTAAAGACCTTCGCGAGTTCCGAATTGCGTCTCTGCCATTTCAGGAATAACATGAATGAACACATCACCCAGCAAAGCACCAGCCGAGAAACTGACTAAGTAGTAGAGGATACTTTTCAAGCGATCGTGATTTAGACCAAGTGTAATTATTCCCACTAATGATACAGCACTAACTATCAGCACAGCTAACAAAGTATAAAGCCAAACTTCAGACATAAGAGTTATTTAATGATAATGTATAAAGCCATAGCCGCCATGAGTAAATCTTCAGTCAAACTCACGGTGGTTAATGGCAGTTTAATATAAGTTCCGAGACAGGCACACTTGATTTTACTTCCGCGTAACAACTGACGACCAACACCAAGCGCTCCAATAAGCATAATCACAAGAGTCACCCAGTTAATACCAGCCGGCGCGTTACTTAAGTAGGCAATACCCAAACCAAGCTCAATAAACGGGTACAAATATGCATAAGCGGTGCTACGTTTTGCGATTAGATCATAACCAATGTACGAACTAACAAAGCCACGTAAATCTAAGAGTTTAAAGATAGCGAAGACCACAAAGAACACGCCCATAAAAGCGGTCATAAAATTTACGGAACCAAAACTCGTATAGCCCCATGACAGCAAAAGAATAGCAATAATTACTAACGCGAACTTGGCGTACTCTTTTGGTGTACCCTCTTGACTATGGTCCATGTTTTCGTGATCGTGCATTTATTTGTTGTTTAAAAAATAAATATCAAGCAACTCTTTAATCTCTTTTTGCTTCTTGTTAGATTTCCAATCTTTGCTCACATGTTCTTGGAGATGATTCTCGAGCATCGATTGATTAAAGCTTTGGAGTGATTTCTGCACAGCTAAAGACAAGCGGATAATATCAACGCAATATTTGTCATTAGTAACCATGCGTTCAAGTCCTTCAATCTGCCCTTGAATAATATGGAGCCTGGTCACTGCTTTCTTCTGAGTCTGTGCAATCATGTTAATATGATATACCCCTAGGGGGTATATGTCAAACAAAAAGAAAGGCGTGAGTTCACGCCTTAGTTACCAGCCACCACCAGGGTTCGGCTACTGCTCCGATTCGAATTCGCGGAGAAGCGAATCGAAGAGCAAACACTGCTTCGCGCGGTGAGAGATTTCGCCCAGCCGTCCTTGCGACTCAAGCTCGATGATTTGGTCGGGGTTAATTGCTTCCCGAAGTCTGTGACGAACCCCAGAGACAACACAATAGAAATCATCCCCTCCCATGGATCGAGTGAGTTTGAGATCGACCCCAGGGATGAACTTGCCAAGAGCGATCTCAGCAGGCCCAACTACTCTTTCCGAAAAAACAGCAGAACTCATACGACCTCCGATTTCGAGAATGCAAATAGTGCGCCAACACCATCTGCCCGCGCAACAATCAGTTGGCGAAGATTTGAATATAGCAAAAAGTGAAACTTTTGTAAATTTTACATTATAGATAAAAAAACTGCGGGACCCAACTAAATGAGTCCCGCAAGACAGAGACACCGCGAAGGTGCTCCTAGGTTTGGCACCAGGCAAACGCGTTCCGGAACATACGCAGCCAGGGGCCGTTTTCATGAGATCGCCAATCGTATGGTGACCAAGGCGACTGCCATGGCAAGAAGCATCGCTCCGGGTGCGGCATCATGGCCAAGTGTCGACCATCAGCCGAACACAGAGCAGCGATACCTTGAGGACTCCCATTCGGATTGAACGGATAGTCGCAAGTGATGTCGCCGTCATGATCAAGATACCGAATCGGAGCCAGGTAGCCCTGGATGATCCCCTGTAGAACCTCTGGCTGAGGAACATACAAGCGACCTTCACCATGCGCAACCCACACGCCCAACCGAGAACCCTCCATCCCTTGAAGGAAGATAGACGGACTAGGCAGAATTTCAACAGTAGAAAACCGCGACTCAAACCGTCCAGACTTGTTCGCAATGAAACGCGGCTGTGAAGAGTCGGGAAGGTCCGCACCAGGGACCCGTCCGAGCAAAGCCATGAACTGGCAGCCGTTGCAGACACCGAGAGAAAACGTGTCGAGACGGGCGTAGAAACGATCGAACTGATCACGGACGTGGTCGTTGAATTTGACCATGCCCGCCCAGCCCTTACCCGCATCAAGCACATCACCAAACGAAAACCCTCCCGGAAAAACGAGGCCAGAAAAATCTTCGAGACTGTAACCCTCGAGCAAATCGCTCATGGTCAAGTCGTAGACCTCGAAACCTACCATGTAAAGCACGGCAACCATTTCACGGTCACCGTTAGTTCCCGGAGCGCGCAACACCGCAACCTTCGGCCTTGGCCGAAGAGACACAATAACTGCCGAACGATCTGGATCGAAAGTCAAACGTCGCGGCGGGTCACTGAGGAGGCTACGAACCGCTTCCCGTTCAGCTGCGACACACTCAGGGTTAGCCTGTAAAGCGTCAAGCTGGAAGCTCGTCTCTTCCCAGACCGCACGAAGCGCGGTCATGGTATTGTTGAGCACCGGGATGCTGTTGTGATAGATGGTCACCTCGTTGGTATCAACCGTCGTCGCCACGTAGTGAACCTTGAGACCGGCCTGCCGGAACCAATAGCTCACTGTGTTTGGGTCAGGTGTCTCGATCAGGAGTCCAACTTCTTCGTTAAACCAAGCTTCAATCGGATCATGAGCCGTTTTGAAATGGCCTATGAATCCAAAATTGCTGGCGAATGACATCTCAAGGAGAGCCGTGATCAAACCGCCATCACTGCGATCATGGACCGCCGTGATGAGACCTTCCCCGATCATGTCCTGCACACACTGGAACAGGAACTTCAGATCCTTCGCGCTTGTGACATCGGGAGCCTCATCGCCAAGCTGACCCAAACTCTGGGCCAGCGCCGAACCACCAAGACGACAAGCATCACCCAACTCAACGAGCAAAACCCCGTTGAGAGCACCCTTGAACTCGGGAGTGACTTTGGCCGTTACGTCGGCCATTGTCGCGTAACCCGCGATCACGAGTGTCCCTGGAGCCTTGCTCTTTTCCGACGTGCCATCAGGAGCGGTCATTTTCGCGGCCATCGATGAACTGTCCTTACCACCGTCACCGGCGATACCGAGAGTCATCATAATGTCGCTCATGGCTTCCGCAGCCTGGTAAAGTCGAACACCCTCACCAGGTTCCTTCGCGGCCCACATCCAGTTCACCGAGCACTTGATGTGTTCGATATCAGTGATGCAAGCACCCGCCATGTTGAGAAGCATCTCTGCCACAGACATGCGAGCCATGGCCGCAGGATTGATGAGCCCAATAGTGGGACGTTCGCCGAGACTCATCGCCGTACCGACCGTGTCGAAATGGCTCTGAGCCATCACGGCATAGTCAGAAAGTGGCAAATGATTCGGTCCGACGCACTGTTGTTGGGCCACAAGCCCACCCACACTACGATCGAGTTTCGTCGTCAAGAACCGTTTCGAACCAACCGCAGGTTGGCGAAGCACGCCATCGAGCGCCGATTCGAAAGTTAGATCAGACGGCAGCACAAGCGGAGTGAGATCGAGTGGAATGTCCTCGAACTCGAAGGTCTTGCGCGGAGGATTCCCGAACAGTTCCTTGAGTGGAAGATTGACCGGCGTCGAGTTGTCAGCACTGTCATGAACAATGAACAACCCATCTCCGGTAACCTCGCCAACACAAACACACGGAGCACCTTCCCGTCGGGAAATTTCCTCAAGCAGGCCAAAGCTCTCGGAGTGAATCAGAAACGCGTTGCGCTCCTGAGATTCGTTACCAAGATACTCCAGAACCGAAAGAGAACTGTCTCCTAAAGGGATGGCGCGGAGCTGGATCTTCGCCCCCGCAGGGTCGACTATTTCGGGAAGCGCGTTCGCGTCCCCTCCAGCACCGAGATCGTGAGCGGAAATGATCGGGTTGCGATCCAGAAGTTCGCAGCAAGCTCGAATCACTCGATTCACGCGGTTCTCCATTTCGGGATTACCACGTTGCACCGAATTGAAATCGAGCTCGACCGTATTCTCGCCATGAGTCATGGAACTTGCAGCTCCACCACCTACACCGATCCGGTACGCAGGTCCACCAAGCTGTACGACAAGCATTTCAGCTTCGGGCGAACCCTTGCTGATGTGTTCGTCGACCATCTGGCCAAGACCACACGTGTAAAGAATCGGTTTACGATAACTACGGAGGTCCTTGTCACCAACGCGAAGCTCGTACGTTCGCAGGGATCCGATGACCCCCGCCTCGCCGAAACAGTTCGCGTAATGGGAAGCTCCGTTGCTCCCCTCGATGAGAACATCGAGCGGAGTTGGTAGATTGGGCGTATCACGATAGCCATGATCAATCTCGCCGGGAATGGAATACCCAGGGATATTGAGCTGCCCAACGCAGTACATCAGACCACCAACACCCACGAGTCCACCGCGACCTACCACCTGGTTGTCGCGAATCCGACCACCAACACCGGTTGCCGCCCCTGGATAAGGAGCGATACGCGTCGGATGATTGTGGGTTTCAGCAGTCAATGTGGGATGCAGAACCACCGTAGAGAGGTTGAACGCACTGGAGCGTCCTGGACTCGTAGGAAGAAGCACCTCGACTTGGCCACCCATGATCGCCGAACTGTCGTCGCAGAAAGCGATGATGGAGTTGGAAGGGTGGTGAACCCACGGCGCCTTGACGATATGCATCAAGCTGTGTGGCAACGGCCGACCGTTAACCACATACAGACCTTTCCAGAAACCGTGTCGACAGTGTTCGGAATTGGCCTGACCAATCTGGAACAACTCGACGTCAGTCGGGTTGCGTCCCAGAGTAATGAACAGCTCGTAGACAAAGATGAGATCAGCTTTGTCCATGGACAACCCGAGCTCAGCGTTGATTGCACAAAGGGCATCGATGCCCTCCTCGAGCAAACGCACGTACCTCACTGGAGCAGGATGGATGTGATGATCGAACGACGTCAACGGAGATTCGTAAACCATCTCGGTCATACGATCCGCAAGAACAGACGCGAGCCCTTCGCGCTGCGATGAAGAAAGCGGTTGGTCAAAGAGATATCGAAGCGAAGCTTCGAGACGCTTGACCTCCGGCAGACCACACGCCGCACAGATCGCGACCGCTGTCGAACTCCACGCCGTCTCGAAGTTGAGCCGAGGCCCAATCTCGAGAATGCGAAGGTCCGAGAACCCTTGAAAGTTCGTCAGTGATCGCAAATTCCACGCTTCGAAAGTCTCGCGAAGAATCCAGCCCAACGAGAGGGCGTGATCGCCTTCAATAGGCTTGTCGTGACCGATGTTATAGCAGACCTCGATTTCCTGGAGCGACGACTCGTCGATTCCTGGAATGCGAGCTGCCGCGATCAGACGACCGATTGAAGCGCGGTCACCCAATCTTCGAAACAGCTTGGACAACTGCATACGAACTCCTAACCGGTCATCTGACCGAATTCGGAAGTTGAATAAATAGAACAATCTCTGAAATTGTCCTCCTAAAAATTGCGTAAGAACAAACCAAGTCCAAAAACTTGGGCCTTCTAGGATAACATTCAGAGCACTTTTGAGCAATGCTCTAAAAGTTACAAAAAATAGCACAATAAAACACCCTTTGCGGGTGCTTGGTGTGCTGGTGTTTAACAGCTGAATAGCGATTAGAAAATGTGAAATCAATTACGAGTCAATTCGTTTAAGATGTGTAGCTTTCATCGAAATGAAAACTAACGACCACGGAAATAACTGAACAGAAACTTCGAAAAGCTTTTGAGCAGAGATTTAAATTCCTTAGAAAGGAGGTGATCCATCGACAGCTTCCGCTACCGATGCCTTGTTACGACTTAGCCCCAGTTACGAGCTTCGGATTGGAACCCCGGAGGGCGCTTCATCCGCTTCCCGCTTCCATGGCTTGACGGGCGGTGTGTACAAAACCCGAGAACGTATTCACCGTAACGAGGCTGATTTACGGTTACTAGCGATTCCGGCTTCATGAGGGCGAGTTTCAGCCCTCAATCCGAACTGGGGGATGTTTTCTAGGATTTGCTCCACCTTACGGTTTGGCGTCCCTTTGTTCCATCCCATTGTAGCACGCGTGTCGCCCCAGTCGTAAGAGCCACGCTGATTTGACGTCATCCCCGCCTTCCTCCGGCTTAAACGCCGGCAGTTTCATAAGACACTTGTAACTTATGATAGGGGTTGCGCTCGTTTTCACACTTAAGTGAACACCTCACGGCACGAGCTGACGACAACCGTGCAGCACCTGTGTACCACCCTCGAAGGCTACACCATCTCTGGCGTATGCAGGTACATGTCAAGACTGGGTAAGGTTCCTCGCTTAGCATCGAATTAAACCGCATGCTCCACCGCTTGTGCGGGTCCCCGTCAATTCCTTTGAGTTTTAGCCTTGCGGCCGTACTCCCCAGGCGGCACGTTTAACGTGTTAACTGTGGCACTAAAGAGGGTCGATACTCTCTAGCACCTAACGTGCATCGTTTACAGCGTGGACTACGGGGGTATCTAATCCCCTTCGCTCCCCACGCTTTCGTCCTAGCAGTGTCAGGTGGCACCCAGAAGCCTGCCTTCGCTATTGGTGTTCCGAACGATATCAACGCATTTCACTACTACACCGTTCGTTCCAGCTTCCTCTTTGCCCCTCTAGTTTTACAGTTTCAAAGGACAGTCCCAAAGTTGAGCCTTGGGATTTCACCTCTGACTTGTAAAACCACCGATCGGTACGCTTTACGCCCAATGATTCCGGATAACGCTTGAGGTCTCTGTATTACCGCTGCTGCTGGCACAGAGTTAGCAACCTCTTATTCGCTAGGTACATTCAAAATATTATTCCCTAGCAAAAGGACTTTACGATCCGAAGACCTTCATCGTCCACGCGGCGTCGCTGGATCAGGCTTTCGCCCATTGTCCAAAATTCCAAACTGCTGCCTCCCGTAGGAGTCTGGACCGTGTCGCAGTTCCAGTGTGGGGGTTATCCCTCTCGGGACCCCTACCCGTCGTAGCCTTGGTAAGCCATTACCTTACCAACTAGCTGATGGGATCCAGGCCGCACCATAAGCGTCTTGCGACTTTAGCATTGCTGCCACATCGAGAATTGCACCACCTTTCGGTGGCATATGCTCGACTTATGAAACGTTCCTAGATATTACTCACCCGTTCGCCGTGGGCCTAAACCCACTCGACTTGCATGTCTTAGGCACGCCGCCAGCGTTCATCCTGAGCCAGGATCAAACTCTTAATATAAGACTGCACAACACACCGAAGTGCGGCAGAATGTTTGATTCTGTTTCCGCCAAATAAATGGCGATGAACTAATCTGGTGATACTGTATCTGCCGGATGACAGATTTAAAGCGTCGTATCACACGCTTTTGATTTTGGGAAATCAACACATATTCCGAGGAGGAATATATGCTCAAAGAATTGACGTAATTGAACATCTTACCCATCAGATTGCTCTGATAGTTTTGTTGTCTACAATGTTTGACCTCTCATATTGCTATGAAAAGGTTTTGTACAATCACATTTCTAATCACTATTCAGCTGTCAAAGTACGTAAGGAGTTATTGGAAAGACAAACCTATAGGTTTTTCTTTCCAAACGCTCGCTATCGCGAGCCCTATCTTTTCCTAGAAGTTAACTCGTGCACGGAATAAATCCGTTGCACTCGTTTACTATTTGGAACTGAGAGGAAGAGGTAAACAAGGAAACAAAAAACACATAAGCGGATTGCCTATAGTGCCTAATTCTCTGGATGGTCCAGACCCCTTATAATCGCTGTCTTTTGGACAGATACACAAGAGTAGAATTTATGGTATTTATTGCCTTTTTAATCTCCTGTGCGCCCTTATTGAAGCGCTTTACAATATTAAAGTATTTAGGGGTCTATGTCAAGTGATTTTTCAAGCTATTTCAGCTCCAAACTAGCCCAGAGATATCTACACGCCAGAGTACGGTACGGGCTCCATTTGGAAGCGATTTTTTCAGCCTTTTTCTGAGTTAATTCCCCGCGCACTTTGTACAACTTCACGATCGCATTTCGAAGACCTAAATCACCATGAGAATAGACATCAGGACGGACAACGGCGAACATCAAAAACATTTCAGCGGTCCAACGGCCAATACCTTTGACCTGAACCAGCATCTCAATAATTTCTTCCTCACTTTTAGTTTCTACCCCGCGAAAATGTAAGTCCCCACTGGCAACTCGACTCGCCAAATCTTTAATGTACTTAGTTTTTGCCCCAGACAAACCGACGCTCCGCATTTTCGCATCAGACATTTTTAAAACTTCTTTTGGTTTGGGAAAAAGTTTGGTTTTAAACAACGCTCTAAATCGACCCTCAATAGTTTCTGCGGCTTTCATCGACAATTGCTGCGAAATAATCGATTCAACTAAAGCCTGAAAATAATTACTGTGAGGTTTGCGTAAATCTAATTCAACACGATCAATTACCGACCTCAAAACGGGATCGGCTTTCTTTAAATATCTAACGGCTTTTTTAAATTCCTGTTCTGTCATTTATGATGTGGCGCGCACAATTAACCAAACTATTGTTGCTAACACTGCAGCACTAATTATTATAAGCGAGGCCCAAACTATAATCAAAGTCCAAATGACTTTTTTGTAGATGCTGCGAACTTTAGTTTCAAGAGGAGCTGCTTTTGCCTTAGATTCTTCCCACACGACTTGCGGAATCAAATGCTTTATCAAGCGCAAACCCAACCCGATGATGATAAAGTCATCAATCCAGCCAAGAAACGGAATAAAGTCAGGGATAAAATCCACCGGAGATAGCGCATAGGCAACCACACCAACTGCTAAGATTTTGGCAAGCAATGGAGTCCGCCAGTCCATAACAGCAAAATACAACGCTCCGGCTTCAGCTTTAAGCGCTTCTGTTTTGTTATTGAACAAAGAAATTGAAACCATAATTTAGTCAAATTCTAATGGGACGTATTCAAGCTTTATTTCGTCTGTCATAGTCTGCTGTTTCTTTGGCGAAATCTTTTTTAGAGTTCGCTCCAAAGCTTTCGTTAATACAGGTTTCTCTAACTGAGAGTTAAGCATTTGTAAAAAGTTCCATAAAACTTGAGCGTCATCAAACGCCCGATGGCGATTTTCCGGACTAAAGTTATATCGTTCAATAAGCGCACCCAAGTTGTGATGTTTCTCTTTTGGGAATAGGGCTCTTGATAATCGAACAGTACACAACTGTTGCGCGTCAAAGCCATAACCGACTCGACGAAATTCTTCTTTGATAAAGTCGTAATCAAACCCAACGTTGTGAGCCACAAACACGGAGTCTTCAAACAGCTCCAAAATTTCATCTTTCTTGTCTTCAAAAGTTGGGGCATCGATCAAATCTTCATCGCGCAAACCTGTGAGCTTGGTAATAAATTCGGGCAACTCGCGCAACGGATTTAAAAGCGTCTGATACTTCGCCACCACCTCGCCTTTTTCCACGCGTAAAATCCCGATCTCAATGATTCGGTTAAAGTAAGGGTTTCCCCCTGTGGTCTCCACATCAACGATTGTAAAATTAGCGGTATCTATCATATCAATAGTTACTATAGTATAAAGAATAAACGGCTCTAACAAAAGTCAGGGCCAAATATCCACCGTCAGGCTTGATTGTTTTATTTTTTTCTCCTCCACTCTGCCATATACTAAGAGTAAGTGAAGACTTTGCTCCAGCAAAGTAAGAGTCAACGCCTAAGCCAAGGAGGCTGACATCATGCGCGCGATCGTGTACACGTTGATCTTTGTGTTTTGGTTCGTCGGTCTCGGACTGATCACGGTAAACGCCCAATTCGCCAAGGACACGGGGATGTTCAAACCGCGGAAAGACGCCCCGATAGTCATGCGGATCGATGACAAAAGAAGTCTCCACATCTCGGACAGTGGCCCTGAAGAGTGGATCTTCTGTGTTTTCAAAACCGAGTTTGAGGAGAGACTCGATGCGGTCATCATCATGAAGACCGAAAAAGCTGAATATGCCGACAAATGCCCCATCATGCTCGTCATCTCCGACCGCGTCGGCGACAAGAACAGTATTGAATTTTCAGTGGCTGTAGGAGAAGCTCAGCAGACCCTGAAAATTCCAATACTCTACATGACCAAGGAATACAATCAAGACCGCAAGTGGCTACGGCAGGGGTACAGAAGAATGGTTCTAAGCCAACAAGAACAAGAAGGGGTGACTCACTACCAATGAGCACTGATGCACAATCGAGAAGCTTTCGGACCCGACATCCGGAAGCTTTTTCATATACAAAAATTTAGACAAAGAAAAAAGGGAGCTGGTTAGGCTCCCCTCGCACGCAGTGCGTGCAATGTATCAAACTGCTTTACCCTTCGCCTCTCCGTGCGAGTATGCATCCCATAACTGACGGAACGCTGGGCACTTCCTAAGAAGCTCTTCAAAACTTCCTGACGCTACCAAGCGACCCTTCTCGAAGTAAAAAACCTCATCGAACATGGGTAGCAGGTGCAATCGATGGATAGACGAGACGATCGTCTTTCCGACGAACTCACGAAAGATGTTTTGGTAGACGCGCATCTCCGTCGCCGTATCCAAACTACTCGTAGGCTCATCGAGCAGAACGATGTCTTTGCCATCGCAGGCCAGCAGCCCACGTGCCAAAGCCGCTCGTTGCTGCTGTCCTCCCGACAGATTTACACCCTTTTCCTGCACGGACGACTGGAATCCATTCGGAAGTCTTAGAACAACCCCAGTGAAACAAGCCATGTCAGTGAACTTGCAGACAAACGCTTGGGTGTACTCTGCCCCAACCGTGATATTCTCCCAGATCGTAGTCGCGAAAATCTCGTAGAGCTGTGGAACCAATGCGATCGCTCTACTGATCCCGGCAAAACCATCAGGAATCACCCGACCATCCACACTAAGCTTCAAGCTTCTCGGGTGATAGAGGTCACGAATGACCTTGAGCAATGTGGTCTTACCACTACCACTCTCACCCACGAACGCGTAGCGCTTGCCTCGTATAAGCTCGAAAGAAATGTTGTCGAGATGCGACTCAATCTCACTCGGCTCGTCGACAGGCGCGGGGTAGGAGAAGCTCAGGTCTGAAATCTCCAACTTTTGCCACGACCCCGGAAGAACGTGGTTGGTGAAATTCTCAGGCTTGAAGTCGTCTGAGAGTTCCTCGGAGTTTAGAACTTTGGCTTTCTGTTGAAGAACCTCGCTGTACTTCTCGGTGAACTGGAAGAATCGCTCTCCGATATCCTGCAGGTATCTCCCCAGCAAGTAAAGGCTGGGAATTAGTAAGGCGCTAGAGGTCCCTATATTCTGCCAAAAGTACACACCCAGCACGAGAATGGCCATGACGGTACAACACATATTGGTCGAGAACCACTTGAGCTCATTAAGACGCTGATTGTCTCGAAACAAAGCAGCGGGCTCGTTAAGCTTGCGCATGATTGCTTCGTAGACCAACTTCTCAACCCGCAATATGATAACGGTCGTGATGTTACTGATCGCATCAAAGGTGCTCTCAGAAATTCTGTTCTCAGCATGACCAAGTTGTTTGTATTGAGCGATGATCGTTCGGTCAAACAACATAGTGATACGGATAGAGATGAATAACATCACCAAAACGATAACCACTGAGGGAGGACTGAACCAGCCCAAAATGACACAACTAATAACGAACTTGATAACCGCGCTGATGACCTGGAAGGAACTGGTCGAAAATGAGAACAACGCATCGGTTCCCTTCCCGACCTTGTCAATCGTATCACCGGAGTGATGGTTACCATGCCACTCCAACGGGAGTGTCAAAACCCCTTTCATCAAGAAACCCCGGTAATTCACGCGGGTCTTGTACGCATTATTGCGCTCGATGCACCGTGCTGGACCATGGAAACTCCAAAACACAATATCAATGACCAACGTCAGGCTTAAGATCCCGTAGATGGTAAAGATATTCTGCTCGGTAATGCCATCCTTCTGGATGATACTAAAGATTGTGGCCATGACGAGAGGCTGAAAGCACATCTCGAAAGCGTTGGCGACAATGAACATGACCCAATACAGGACCACCTTCCGACGATTACCATCCGAGTACCTCCACGTTTTAGAGAAGAGGTACGTCAGGGGATTTCGATCACTATCAAGCTTAGCTTCCTTGCGAGAGAAGAGCATGACTTCCTCCTATTCAATTTTGGAACGGCGGCAGGGCGCAAAAAAGCGCCGCAGCTTTCGCCGCGGCGCTTAGGAGTGATGATTTAGTTTCGAATCAAAATCATACCTAATGGTCGTGGCAAAAACGCTAAAAGAGCTTCGCTGGTGCGGGCTGGAAAAATGACGTTCTGAGTTGTAAACATGAGTATTTTCATGTGTTCTCGACCATTTAGGTTAATTATCTTGTGTTTCGCTACTAAAAGTAGACGGCGCTTTTTAAGCAATGTTACAGAATACGACAAAAAGTCGGTCTTGTCAAGACAAAGAAAAACACCGCCACTTGGGCGGTGTTTGAAGTTTACTGGATAATCTTATCGATAATCCCGTACTTCTTGGCTTCTTCAGCGGTCATAAAGTAATCACGGTCTGTGTCAGTTTCAATTTTCTTTAAGCTTTGACCTGTGTGCTTTACCAAAATCTGATTAACTTGTTCTTTAATGCGCAACATTTCCTTAGCTTGAATTTCCACATCTTTTTGTCGGCCTTCAATACCACCAGCAACCTGGTGGATCATGATGCGAGCATTTGGTAAAGCATAGCGCTTACCCTTGGTACCAGCGGAAAGTAAAACAGCGGCGGCGCTAGCAGCTTGACCGATACAAATTGTAGCAACGTTAGCTTTAACGTGTTGAATTGTATCATACATAGCCATTGCAGAAGTTACAGAACCACCGGGAGAGTTAATATAAATTTTGATGTCGTCTTTATTATTCTCAGCATCTAAAAACAAGAGCTGGGCAATTAAAGTATTAGCAACAGCATCATCGATAGGCTCACCTAAAAAGATAATACGATCTTTAAGTAAACGGCTGTAAATATCATACGCACGTTCACCCATCGAAGATTTTTCAATAACCATTGGGACTAAGGGCATAGGATTTGTAGTTTAGTTAATAATTAACTAGCTCTGAGGTTCTTCTGCTGGAGTCTCTTCGGTGGCAGCTTCGGCTTCTGGGGCTTCGTCGGTTGGTTCGGCTTCGGCCACAATTTCGCCTTCAGCAGTTTCGCCCATGTTTTCACCAGCGATATCAATTTTCCAACCGGTTAAGCGAGCAGCGAGACGAACGTTTTGTCCGGCTTTACCGATAGCTAAAGATAATTGATCTTCCAGCACCCCAACTTTGGCTTCTTTAGCTTCGTCGTCGAGCTGAACATTAACGATTTTAGCTGGAGACAAAGCATTGGCAATAAATTTTACAGGATCTTCATCCCATTCAATGATATCGATTTTCTCACCACCAAGTTCAGACATAACGGTTTGAACGCGAGTACCTTTTTGTCCGACACAAGAACCAATTGGATCAATGCCTTCTTGGGTGGACATAACGGCAATCTTGGAACGGCTTCCAGCTTCGCGAGCCACAGCTTTAATTTCTACTGTGCCGTTAAAAATTTCTGGAACTTCAATTTCAAACAACTGACGAACCATATCGGGATGACTGCGGGACAAAGTAATCTTTGGACCCTTTGCAGTTGGTTCAACATGCAAAACCAAAACTTTAATGCGCTGACCAACAGAATACTTCTCACCGCGGATTTGTTCAGATGGGAAAAGCACACCAGTCCCCTTACCTAAGTCGACCACAACTGTATCACCTTCAACACGCTGAATAATACCGTTCTGGAGTGTACGTTCTTTAGCTTTGAAATCTGAGAACTGAGCGTTGCGTTCGGCTTCACGAAGTTTCTGGATAATAACTTGCTTGGCGGTCTGAGCAGCAATGCGTCCATAGTTGGTACCAGAAGCTGGGGTAATTTCAGTTTTAATTTCATCACCAACCTTAGCACCTTTCTTAAGTGCTTGGGCGGCTTCCACATCAAGTTCTTTTTGAGGGTCTTCAACTTCAGCAACAACTGTTTTTACATCAAAAACTTTGGCAGACAAAGTTTCTGGTAAAAACTCAACGACAATGTTCTGATCTTTCTCTCCATAGTCTTTACGAAACGCAGCGGCTAAGCTGGCTTCGATCATAGACAAAAGTTCGACACGGGAAATGCCTTTTTCGTCTTCTATTTGGGCTAACGCTTGTTCAAATTCTTCGTTCATATATTTGGTTCCTTATTAAGTTTTTAAAAAAGATGAGCCATCGGCTCATCAATCAAGAGGTCTTAGAAATTCAGTGACTATCTTCTACTGCATTCGTTATTATTCTAACACTTTTAGACTGTTTGTCAAGCTTAGAGAGGATAACCACACAGACATCAATACGCGGTTGGAGGTGATTTAATTCGCGATGATTGGCTAAAAATATCTTTACCGCTTTCAACAACTTTCGCTGTTTAGCCAGACCAACCGCGGCGGCTCCCTCACCATATTTATCACTTCCCTCTGTCCTGGTCTTTACCTCTACAAAAACCAGTTTGGATTCATTCTTTGCCACAAAATCAATTTCACCAAGCTGTTTTCCAGTATGATTAAAGACATTGCTAGCAATTATTTCAAAGCCGTCTTTCTGATATTCTTCCTGGGCGAGACTTTCACCCAAGGCTCCAACAGACAACGCAGCTTTTCGAGCAACAACACTCATGACAAAAACAGCGCTTAGCGCTGTTTAGTTAGATACTTAAGTTTGACTTGCTCTTTCTGCCAAGTCTCAAGCGCAGCTTTGCGATTCTTGAACAGATCTTTAACCAAAAAGGCCAAACGTACCAAGAAGGCTAAACCGATTAAGCCAGCAACAAACAGAGTGCCCAAGTATGTCGCATTTTCATATCGAAACACGAACCAAATCATTTCCACAAAACCAGTGGCTAATAAAGCGTTAGCAAACTTACCAAGCAATGCTTTATCAAACGGATTTTTTGTTCGGCGATTGATCAACACCAAGACAATACCGACGACAACAAAACCAACACCGATTCCAAGCACAACTTTATCAACCAAGTGCAAACCGATAGTGTCTATATTAAACCAATAATCAGAAGTAAGGATATTCTTGTAGTTCATATACCAAGCAGATTAATCAAAAATAATTATTTTGTAAAGACCATGGCGTAATGGAAAGTGTCAGCCGAAATGTCCTGTTTCTTTTTGAAACCAAGTTTGATGACTTCAGCTTCCATGGCTTCTTTAGCAATGCGCTTTTCCTGAGGTGGTCCAAATAAAGTGAAGCCTTGAATCCATTCAACCACCAAAAGCTTACCATCGGTTTTAAGGGCGCGATACGCATTGGTAAACACTGGCTCTCGATGAGGAATCTCATGCAAGATACTGGCTGTAATCACTAAGTCGCAACTTGCATCCGGGACTTCATTAACTTGCTGTTCCAAATTAGCCTGAACCGTATCAATATTAGTGTAACCAAGTTGATGAGCGATGGACTGAGTGAAAGCTAACTTGCTTTCCTGAATGTCGACAGCGTAAATAAGGCCGGAGGGGCCAACAATTTTTGCTGCGGGGATGGTATAGAAGCCACCACCACAACCCAAGTCCGCCACGATTTGGCCATTATGCAAACCGGTTTGGGCGACTACATCAGCTGGATTAATAAATTTATTCATAATTTTGTTTTTACTATTATAAACTAAAGCGCTTCAAGATTTTCTCAACTTTGATTGCCCGCGGGCCATCTGTTTCTATGAATAGTGCGTTCACTATAACCTCATTTCCTTCTGCAACCTCGTAGCTAAACTTTCCTTGATCTAAAAATGGGCTCATCGCGGCTTCAATTTTTGCGCCGAGCACAGAATTTTCAGGCCCAACCATGCCCAAATCGGTCACATAAGCTGTTCCTTTTGGTAAAATTCGCGCATCAGCTGTTGGAATGTGGGTATGGGTCCCGACGACTACACTCGCTCGGCCATCTAGATGCCAACCCATCGCGACTTTTTCACTTGTCGCTTCAGCATGAAAATCCACTACTATTATATCATCTTTTTGAGATTCGTTGGCTAAAATAGTATCGATGGCAAAAAATGGGTTACTAATTTCACCACGGAATTGAGTTTCAAAAAAAACTTTACCATTTATATTGATCAGTAAAATTTGTTGACCGTTAACACTAAAGCGGTAGTGGCCATGACCTGGCCACGTGCCTTCATAATTAGCAGGACGAATTAAATTCTCAAACTGTTCAAATGCAGCTGTAGAATGTTCACCTTTACTAAAAACATGATTGCCAGAGGTGTAGGCGTGAATACCAAGCTCAGCAAGTTCTTGCATTGTTGATGGTGTCACACCTTTACCATGAGCCATGTTCTCAACGTTGACGATGACCACGTCTGCCGAATACTCTTTTTTAAGCATAGGCAAAACCTGGGCTAGCGCATGCCGCCCAGGTCGTCCTACTACATCTCCAAAAAATAGAATTTTTGTCATTAACTAATTTTCTAACGAGCGTACTCGATAACTCTAAAATCACGAATGACATGAACACGAATTTCACCCGGATATTTAAGTTCATTCTCTAAGCGGTTGGCAATGTCGCGAGCCAATTTCTGACAAGCCCAGTCATCACGCATATCGGGACGGACAAAGACACGAATCTCACGACCACCCTGAATGGCGTAAGTTTTTTCGACACCTTCGTAACTGTTAGCGATGTTTTCAAGATCAGTTAGACGTTTGACGTAGTTTTCGAAGCTGTCTTTGCGAGCACCAGGGCGACTACCGGAAATACCATCGGCGGCATCAACGATCATGGCTTCGATAGACAAAGGTTCACGATGTGAAGCGTGTTCAGAAACATCAGTATCATGATGATGGGATTCGATAGCTTCAATAACTTTAGCGTCGAGGCCAAACTTTTCAGCCACACGGCGACCGATTTCAACGTGAGTCCCTTCCATGTCTTGGTCTAAAGCTTTTCCAATGTCATGAAGCAACGCACCTTGTTTTACAATTTGAACATCGGCTTTTAAGTCTTCGGCAATAAGCGCGGCGATCTTGGCCATCTCAACCGAATGGCGTAAGATGTTCTGACCATAAGAAGTACGGAACATCAAACGACCGACCAAGTGCACGAGCTTTGGCGGGAATGTGTTAATCCCAAGTTCGTAAACGGCGGCTTCACCCGCTTGCTTAATCTGCTCATTAATTTCAGCTTTGCTCTTTTCGAATGCTTCCTCAATACGGGCTGGATGGATCCGACCATCAGTTAACAATTTGTCTAACGTTAACTTCGCAATATGACGACGAATTGAGTTGAAACCAGAAACCACAACAGTGTCTGGACTATCATCAATCAAAATTTCTACACCCATAAGCTGTTCAAACGCACGGATGTTACGACCTTCTTTACCAATGATACGACCTTTCATTTCCTCATTAGGAATACTGACAGTCGTGGTAGTAGTTTCAGCTGTAACCTCTGTTGCGACACGTTCGATAGCTTGTGCGATAATCATACGAGCTTCTTTTTCGGCATCAGCATGCGCGGTAGCAAGTAACTTACGATGAAGCTTGACCATATCATCTTTCACACTTCGCTCTGCGTTCTCAAGCAAAACCTTGCTGGCTTCGTCACGAGTCATTCCAGCAATTTTTTCTAAATTAGCTAACTGCTTGGCGCGTAACTCTTTAACTTCTTCTTGAGCAATACTCAACTCAGCCTCACGAGCTTCTAATTGCTGCTTTTGCAAATCTAATGCCGCAGTTTTACTATCTAAGTCTTTTTCGCGACGATCGATGCGTTCTTCAAACCGAACAATCTGAGAGCGAAATTCGCTTTCAGCTTTTTTAGCTTGTTCGGTTACTTCCAAAGCTTGAGCCTTAGCTTCAAGCTGTAACTCTTTACTCTTACTCTTGGCCTCTTCTAAGATTCTTTCGGCTTTGCTTTCGGCGTTGCCGATTTTTTTAGTGGTAATGACTTGGCGAATGATATAGCCGGCAACAACGCCAACAATCAACGCAAGTGCACTAATAATAAATTCCATACAATAACCTGCAATAGTATCGTACGGATAGAAGTTTTATATCAGATTTTGAAAACACACTGCCAATTACAATTGGAGTGTTGAGTCGTTTATTTTCTCAGAATAACGATCGGACCCTAGTGAAGCAAAGCAAAAATTATTGAGAGAAACAAAGTCCTTGGCTTTCAAGATATGCACTTCCATTCCAGTAAAATACAGATTAATCGATAATATTTAACACTCATAGAGTACCATAATTAACTTCCTTTGGTCAACTTCAGCTAAGTTTTAGCTTTTGTTTAACCTTTCTCAATTTCACCCCCTCTACGCTACCTTCAGTGGCACCAATTTTGAACTGGAGGTTCGTAATGAGAAGCCTGATAGTTTGGATCCTGCTTGTGATGATGTGTTTGATGGCACCTGCGATGGTCTCGGCCCAAGCCACAAACTCCTGTGCTGGCTACTACAGCAACAACAATCCCTACCCGTGTTGCACTAATGGCAACTGTACCTGGTGGTCATGGAAAATGGCCAACGAGAACTGGGGGCAACAACTCGGCGTACGTGGTAATAACTGGGGTGATGCCAGATCATGGCTGTCGCGAGCACGAAGTAACCACTTCGGAGTCAAGACTACCCCGACACCTGGCACCGTAGCCGTAAACTCGTATGTTAACGGCTACGGACACGTCGCTTGGGTCTACGCCGTAGACAGCAACAACGTTTACGTCACCGAGATGAATTGCAACACCACTACGGGCATGCGTTACTGGCAATACCCGATCACGTGGTTCGACGGTTACATCTACCGCAAACCGAAAGTCTCGTCCATCTATCCGCAACCTACTTGGTCAACCCAAGACCGAGTGTATACGCTTTATGGCAGTGGCTTTCAGTCACGACCCAGCATACGTGTAACGTTTCCAAGTGGCGGTAGTGGTACACTTTCGGGTTCGCAAATCCCCTACACCGACAGTGGTCAAATAACCATGATCGCGACTTTGGCCAGTGTTGGGTGGTATTCATTCCAAGTCCGCAACCGAGACGGTGGGTGGTCGGATCCATGGTGGGTCTACGTCATGTAAGCCCAAGGGCGCGTCTTTCGACGCGCCCGTTTTTTTTATTGATTTTATGGTCGCAAGCGACTATTATAATAGTATAAGCATTGATTTTGAAAGGACATACTACTATGCATGACGAAGTTGATCACCTATACGACACAATGTATGCGACCCCTCAAGTAGGCCAAGTCGCTCCGATTTTTGAAGACTTACAAGCTTACCAAAAAGGCGACTACAAAAGAGTCTCTTTGGGCGACTTCAAAGATAAATGGTTAGTTTTATTTTTCTATCCACGAGACTTCACTTTTATCTGTCCTACTGAAATTCAGGAATTTGGCAAGCACTACGAAGACTTCAAAAAACTTAACTGCGAAGTTTTAGGAGCAAGTACAGATAGCGAGTATGTTCACAAAGCCTGGTACGAAACTGATGATCGCTTAAAAGACGTCGCCTACCCTGTTGTCGCTGATACAACCCAAGAACTAGCAGATATGTACGGCGTCCTTGATATTGATGGCTCCGCTCAACGCGGCACGTTTATCATCGATCCCGAAGGAGTTCTTCGCTTCATGTTAGTTTCGGGTGATTCAGTCGGTCGCAACATTCCTGAAACCTTGCGCGTTGTTGAAGCGTTGCAAACTGGAGAACGCTGTCCGGCTGGTTGGGAGAAGGGTAAGGCAACCCTTGGAAAAGCCTAAAACTTATTACATTTGTTCAGATTCGAGGCGCAAGCGAGTATCTGAACGAAGTGTAGTTAACCTACAGTGAGTAAAGAACGGAGCTTGCAACAAAGAAGCTGGGCAAATTATTAAGTTTTAAATATGTATAAATACGAAGCAAAACAATTCGAATCAGTTAGTGGAATGGAGGGTTTCTCTGAGCGAATGATGCAAGAGCATTACAAACTCTACGAAGGCTATATTAAAAAAGCTAACGAGATTCAAGAGAAACTCAAAACCGTTGATGCCAGCACAGCTAACGCCACGCAGTCCGATTTACGTAGTTTGAAATTGGGGTTGTCATTTGCCGTTGATGCAATAAAAAGTCACGAGCTGTATTTCTCACACCTTGGTGGGAAAAGTGTTACGCCACTTGATGGTATTTCAAAACTCATCAACAAAAGTTTTGGGAGTTTTGATGCTTGGCTTAACGACATGAAGCAAACTGGTATTGCAGCGCGCGGTTGGGTCTGGTCTGCATATGACTGGGACAGCGGTGAACTCATGAACGTCCTCGGTGATGGTCATGACGCTTTCCCGATTTGGAACGCCACACCAATTGTCGCTCTCGATGTCTACGAACACGCATACTTTATTGATTACGGCGTCAATCGCAAAGACTACATTGAAACATTCTTCAAAAACATCAATTGGGATGTGGTTGAAAAGCGAATCACTGATCACAAAATAACTATAAACTAATTAGGCTTTGAGGATTATAAAAAAAATAAGCACTAAATTTGACCGATGGACTATTATTCATTTGGTCATTTTATTAGCAGCTATAACAATCGAGGGTTTTCTACTTTCTCAATCAGAATTTAATACCTACTATGCATCAGCAGTAAAAAGTATGTCACAAAGTTGGCATAATTTCTTTTTCGCGTCATACGATCCAGGAGGGTTTATATCAGTTGACAAGCCTCCGTTAGGATTTTGGATTCAAACACTTTTTACACTGATCTTTGGTTTTCACAGCTGGTCACTCGTTCTACCTCAAATAATTGCTCATGTCCTTTCTATAGAAGTCCTATACCGAATTGTAAAAAAATACCATAGTCAAAAAAGCGCTTTACTTTCGGCACTAATTTTTACCCTGACCCCGGTAAGCGCAATTCTTGCTGGAACGAACCATCCAGATACATTATTAACTTTGTTTATTTTAATAGCCAGTGGACTAATTTTAAAGTCATCGTCAGAAAACAAATTTAAATTTGCTGTCTATGGTGCCATAATCATTGGGTTGGGTTTTAACATAAAAGGTGCTCAAGCGTTGATGGTAGTACCGGCTATATTTTTAACACTATTTATTGCTAACAAAGCTCAAAGCATAGGAAGAAGGGCCATGTCACTAGCTTTGATTGGTGGAATTATTTGCATCATTGGTTTATCATGGTCAGTTGTTATAGAAAATATTGACCCCATAAAACGACCATATACAGGATCTACAAGTGACAATTCTCCAGTGAACCTGGCCATTGGCTATAATGCCTCGCAGCGCTTACTTGGGCAAAGGACGACAAACAAAGAATCAAACAAAAAAATTGAATCTGACCAAAACAAAGTTTTTTCTGGAACTGGAACCTTTTTTTATGGAGGCCAAGCTAGTATTATCAGACTATGGAATGATCCCCTAGGAAGACAAGCCAGCTGGTTTATAATAATTGCTTTGATTGGAGGATTTGCGATCATTACTAAACGACAACTAATTTTTCCTCTATCAAACGAACAGCTTTCGGGTCTCTATTGGATTTTTTGGCTTGTCCCGTGCATGGTGCTATTAAGCTTTATGCAGTTTATGCATCCATACTATTCAGCGATTATAGCACCCCCAGTCGCAGCACTAAGTGGCGCCGGTCTTATAGCCATGGTTAAAAGCGCCAAAGAAAGGGGTTGGAAAAGTTACCTTCTCGCTATTGCACTGTTTTTCACAAGTATTAGCTACTGGGTGATTTTGTCTAATTCATCTGCGCCCAAGTCGCTCCAATTAGTTTATATTTCACTAAGCATACTAATTCTGATCTACATCTTCTTTAAAATAGCCCGGTTTGAAAATAAAGTTGGACGGATAGCGCGCATAGCCATTTACCCAATTATTACATTGCTTGTTGCGATGCCGCTCTTTTGGATTATTCAATCTTACCAAGTTAAAATTGACGGAATATTTCCTCAAGCAGATTCATCTGAAACCAAAATTTACTTAAACCGGTCATTTAAACTTGATAAAAAACTGTTAGAAAAAATCAAAGCTCCACAGAATACATCAAAATTTGCAGTAGCGACTGAGAGTTCTACTTTAGCGGATCAAATCATAATTAAAACTGGTTTACCAGTAATGAATATGGGTGGTTTTTATGGTACTGATCCTATATTAACCCTAGATTCTCTTAAGGAGAAAGTAAAGTCAGAAGATATCCGCTATTTTCTCTTAAGCAACTACTGGAAAGAGGGTGAATACAATTTTGAAAAAACAACATGGATAAAAGATACTTGCAAGCTTATAGAATCATATTCATCAGATAAACTTTTTCTCTATGATTGCCGAAAATCCGTTGACCAAAACTAATAAACTCCCATCACTCTCACTATTCTTTCCAGCTTATAATGAAGCTGGCAACATCGCGCGCACCATATCGGAAGCTCAATTGATTGCTGAAAAGATTAGCAATCTATATGAAATTATCATTGTAAATGATGGGAGTACTGACGAAACGGAGTCTATCGTTAAAAGTCTGCAAAAAAATAATCCGCGGATTAGACTAATTTCTCATGAACAAAATTCTGGATATGGGGTCTCACTTAGAACAGGGATAAGTCAATGCCAATACAAATATATATTTTTTTCGGATTCTGATCTCCAATTTAACCTAACTGAACTATCACACTTCTTGCCATTCATATCCGAGTATGACGTTGTAATTGGCTATAGAGCACAGCGAAATGACCCAGTATTAAGAATCTTAAACGCAAAAGTTTGGAATCTACTTATTAGACTAATGTTCAAACTTCACATTAAAGACATAAATTGTGCTTTTAAACTGTTTAAAAGCGAGGTCTTACAACCAATTAAACTTGATAGCCGAGGAGCCATGATTTCTGCTGAAATCTTAATCAAACTAACTAGAAAAAAAGTAAAATTAAAAGAAATTCCGGTCACCCATAAACCTCGTCATTCGGGCTCACCCACTGGAGCAAAACTTTCTGTAATTTATTTAGCAGTTAAAGAATTAATATCTCTTAAACATCAAAATACCCTAGAAAAACACGTAAACAACAGTATTTAAAAAGAGCCTCTCTCGAGGCTCTTTTTAAATACTAACCACCTTAGTAGGGCAAGCGAATCTGTCCTGCAATGCGACCGGTAACTACACCAGTTTGCGCTAGAGCGGTATCAGCAGTGTTAACCTTGACTGCTTTGGCAAAGTCATAACCCCAAGAGGAGAAGACTGAAGCTGAGGGGAAACCAAGGAGACCAGTATTACCTACAATCTGGTAAGTTCCTTTGTTGTTGACTAGGGCTCCAGGGAGATGACGGGCTGTTGCACTTGAAATTGGAGTAATGGTGACTAGGAAGGACACGTCACCGTTTTGAGTGTTCTTGAAAGCGAAGCCTTGACCGGTAAAGACAGCAGCTGAAGTAAAGCCAGCTTTTTGACCTTGGGTGATGAAGTAACAAGTGCCTTTGTCTGAACCTCTGTCGGAACAGATGACTGAACCGTCTTGAGGAGAGATAAAGGAACCAACAGGCAGGGCTAAGTCAGCTGAGGTAGCGTCTACGATACTTCCTTGTGAGTTAAAGCCGTAAGAGATGAAAGCTCCCCATGAGGTGTAGGGACGGATGACTGTGGCACTGTTTTCTGTGGTAACTGTGAATACTGTTCCAGAACTGTTTTTGATGTTAGTACCGAGAGGGTGAGCTAGACCAGGGACCACGGGAACAACTGGAGTTGTTGGGGTTTCATCTTCGTCGTCACCGCCTGCAGAAGAACCAGAACTAGAATTGCTAGGAAAATCAACTGATGTAAAATCATCGTACCGAGCAAATCTTTCTGGGAAATAACCACCAACCAGTAATGACGACTCGTATACTGCCAAAGCTTTAACAGCGTTATCCCCATCTCCCCCTACTCCTAGTAAAGGGTTCCAGCTAGGTGTTGCTACTCCTGTAACGGAATCAAGCATAGCGAGTCCATCTCGAGACTGACCACCTATTGTTGTAAAAATTCCACCTGCGAATATACCATAATTTGTAACTGCAATGGTATACACTTCATCATCTGCACTGGGATTCCATTCCCTATCTAGCGACGCTTCACCAACGCTTAAACGAGCGATTCTATTTCTAGTCACTCCATCAATGCTGTTAAACTCACCTACTATATACAATTCGTTACCAGAAACGACGACATCATTAAAATTAGCCTGAGCAATAGGGTTTCCATATTCATCTAATCCAGTCATGGTAGCAGCTTCCCAATCAGGATCCGCAGTGCCATCTGCCAACAAGCGCGCCAACCCATTTCTAGAGTCTCCGCCGATTGTTGCAAAACTACCACCAACATAAATATATGGGTCTGAAACTGCGATAACATTTACAGCAGAGCTTGCATTTGGATTCCATGAAACGTCAGCGAGGCCAGTAGGGTTAGCGCTTAACGCAATTTTTGCTATTCTGTTTCGAGATTGGCCGCCAATAGTAGTAAAACTACCACCGACATAAATATCTGAACCTGAAACTGCAATATCTCTAACAGTATTATTTGGAGACGGATCCCAAGTAGCATCAGCATTGCCGTTAGTATTGTTCAATTTTGCGAGCCTGGTACGTGACTGACCGCCAATAGTAGTAAAACTACCACCGACATAAATATCTGAACCTGAAACTGCAATATCTCCAACACTACCATTCGGAGAAGGATCCCAACTTGTTAATTCATTTGTACTTAAATCAATCGCTGCTAAATGCTGTCTCTCAGTCCCACCTATAATATCAAAATCACCTGCAACAAAAACATCGGAACCAAATACCGATATATCTGTTACATAGCTAGTCGGGGCAGCGTTCCAGGATGAGTCAGCATTACCGTTGGTATTATTCAACTTTGCAATCCCGAATCTAGACAGTCCACCAATAGAAGTAAAATCACCAGCTACATAAATATTGGAACCTGATACTTCTATATCATACATCCCATCATCAAAACCTGAAGCATCTGGATCCCAAGTAGCATCGGCATTGCCATTTGTGTTATTCAATTTTGCAATCTTATTACGAGACTGTCCACCGATAGTACTCATGTAATTACCGATGACATAAATATCTGAGCCTGAGACTGCTATGTCATCAACCTCAGCATCTGGGGATGGATTCCAAGTTACATCTGCCGAACCATCAGTATTATTCAATTTTGCAACACCCACTCTAGACTGGCCACCAATTGAACTGAAGCCGCCCGCAACATAAATATCGGTACCTGAAATTTCAACACCATAGACAGTATTATCTGAGCCAGGATCCCAGGCAGCGTCAGCGTTACCATTTGTGTTATTTAATTTTGCAGCAGCATATAGAGCTTGTCCGCCAATATTATCAAAATCTCCTACTACAAATATATCTGAGCCTGAGACTGCTATGTCATAAACCCCAGCATCTGGGGATGGATTCCAAGTAGCATCAAGACTACCATCAGTACTGCTTAATTTGGCAAGCCCGGCTCGGGACTGACCCCCAATAGTAGTAAAATCACCTGCAATATAAATATCGGAACCTGAAACTACAATTGTATAAATCTGACTTGATGGATCTATATTTGCATTCCAAGTTTCGTCTACGCTACCATCTGATTCAATGTGCGCCATGTGATTTATTGCCACGCCAGCAACTGAGAAAAAATAACCTCCTAAATACCAACCCCCGGATCCGTCAGAAGCAACGGCAGTCACTTCTTCTCCTTCACCTTGAACAATTCCCAATTCACCGGTAACCAATTCACCGGTTGCTGTACTAATCGAAGCAGCCAATGCTGATTCTTTTCCTACGCTAGTAAACTGGCCACCGACATAGGCAATCCCATCATCAACAACAACCTCATTCACTCCACCATTAAAACTATTACCACCCAAAATAGTGGCCTTATCTAAAGGAGCTGCTTCCGCAATTGGCCGATAATGCTTACCAACATATGTACCAAGACCAAATAAAAGTACTAAGACAAGAGTTAACGCAAATACTTTTTTTAACTTAGCTATAACCATTTTTTTATATTATGAATCTTGTATATATTATAACATATAAAAAATGGACCCCTTACTTTACACCGTCGTTGACGAGAAAGCGGGGTCTCTTATTGAACTGCTGCTGCTTGATTTTTTATCTCCGACGGACGCCGGAGCTGTGGAATGAGAGTGCCTCCTTAGACACCTGAGTGACCGATGGGGTCAGTCACCGAAATAGGAATGCCAGACAAAGACGAGCTTCGTGCTCGTCACGAGGCCACCTCTCCCCTCGAGATATCCCTTTGACAATGCCCGCAATCCTATCGAGCTCCTTGTCAACCTGAGGGTGCAAAATAGAAACCTCAGGGGCTATCTCCCTCGGCCGCTCCTTGATGTCAACGGCCTTGGTGAGACGCGGGGCTGGTGGAGAAGAACTACGAACAGACTTCATGTGCCCTCCGAACTTGTGCCTGATTGTTCGTAACCCGTAACCTTTCGAACACGCTGATTGTAAAAACATCTCACACAAAAAAGCAACCCATCTCTGGGTTGCTGTTTTTCGTAGAAATTATTTTGCAGCTTTTGCTGTCTTGTTGCGCTGTTCTTTCTTAGCGCGAGGAGTGTTATCACGACGAGCGCGTACGTAGTAAAGCTTGGCTTTACGAACGTCACTAGCTTTGACAATCTCGAGCTTCACGATGTTTGGAGAATGAAGCGGATAAATACGTTCAACTCCGACACCGCTGGCGATCTTACGAACCATAAAGGTTGCGTTAGCACCAGTTCCACCCTTACGAGCAATGACCAAGCCTTCAAAGATCTGAACACGTTCCTTACCACCTTCTTTAATGCGTTGGTGGACTTTAACGGTGTATCCAGGCTTGAATTCTGGTAACTCTCTGAGCTGGCTAGCACTTACATGTTTAACGATTGGCATAGAAA
>JADZEH010000005.1 GCA_020850635.1 Candidatus Doudnabacteria bacterium
GAAAGCTTTACGCTCGGCACTGCCAAGATCCGCGGCGTTGAAAGTCAGGGCATGATCTGCGCTGAATTTGAGCTTAGTTTGGCCAACGAACCCGGCGACGGGATCATGATTCTCCCCGCAAACACTGCAATTGGCGTTCCTTTGGGCCAAGCGTTATAACCTTGCAAACCACTTAAAAAAGGCGTATTATTCAACCATGTTAGCCAACGCTATCAAGAACTTCACTAACTTTTTCTTTAGCCCCGTTGTTTGACGGTTGGCCAGTTTAAACTGCCACTACTACCGTCGTCAGACGGATTTTTTATTACTTAACAACCCTATGTCATTACTCGAAAACGCCACTAGAGCTCAAATCACCATTGACGCCCCAGAAGAATCCAAACTTCGCACTGAGTTAGAAACCAAAACTGACGCCGAAAGCGAACGACAAAAACGTTACTTACACATGCGCGACTTAAGTCGTGATGAAGCCAGTCCGCTCCATGAAGTGAAGAAGCGTATTTTAGCTTTACCTGAATTCAAAAACTTTGATGAAGTTCAAGTTCCCGAAATTGTCCGTGCTGACATGAGTTTTGATTTGTTTAACTTCCCACCAGATCATCCAGCCCGCAGTAAATCCGACACCTACTATGTGAACGATGAATTTATTTTGCGCACCCACTGCACCGTGATGTGGTACTACTACTTAACAGATGCTCACGCTCAAAAGAAAATCGACAACAACGAAGCCATTGGCGTGCTCTGTACCGGTAAAGTCTATCGCAAAGATGAGATTGATCGTCATCACATGAATATTTTCCACCAGATGGATGGACTATATATTCAACCAGATAGCATGGGTGAAATTTCCCAAGACGATTTAAAAACCGTCCTCGCCGACATTGCCAAAACTGTGTTCGGTGCTGACGTAAAATATCGTTTCAACGATGACAATTTCCCTTACACGCACGACAGTCTTGAAATGGAAATCGACAAAGATGGCCAATGGGTTGAAGTTCTTGGCGCTGGCTTAGTTCAGAAAAGCGTCTTGAAAAATCTTGATGCCCGTTTGGAAAACTACAACGGTTGGGCGTTTGGTTTTGGTTTAGAACGTTTAGCAATTATCAGTATGACTTTGCCAGACATTCGTTTGTTGTGGTCAACAGACCCGCGCGTCACAAAGCAGCTCGTTCTTGGCACAAAATTTATTGAAGTCAGTAAATACCCACCTATCACACGAGACATTTCGTTCATTGTCGACAAAACTTTTGAACCAAACAATTACTTCGACCTTATTCGCGACATCGGCGGCGACCTCATTGAAGAAGTTGAACTGCTTGATAAATACGAAAACGCTGAAAAGTTTGGGGCGGATAAAGTTAGTTATACCTATCGGATTGTCTACCGAAGCAGTGACCGCACCCTAGAAAGCTCTGAAGTCGACCCACTTCAAGAGAAGCTTTACAGCGAGACTGCCAAGCAATACAACGCCGAACTACGATAATAAAACTTGAGGATAATTTTAAGTTTTATTTAGAATTCCTTGAACAAGTGGTGTGATATAATATCTGTACACTAATTGTCTACAGATGCGAAACACAGAACCTACAATCAAAACCTTAGATAAAGACGTCCAAGGACTAAAGACAGATGTCCATGGATTAAAGACAGAAGTCCGGGGATTAAAGACTACCACCCAACATCTTGAAAAAGACGTTAGAGTACTTAAGACAGACTTTAAAGAAATGAAGGCTGACCTTAAAAAGATGGGTCTTAAACTTGATAACGTCATGGATTTCATGATGAAGCACTTGGTCACTCGCACAGACTTAGTTTTATTTGAAGAAAGACTTGATAAAAAGTTTGCCAAACAAGAAACTTTAGACAAATTATATAATTCCTTCGATAACTTTGCTAAAGAAACCCTCAAAGAGCGCGAGGCACACAGTGTCCAAAATTACCGGCTTAAGAATCTCGAATTATGGGCAAAAACAACAGGTGTGAAGATCGATTTACCATACGAAATATAGAACTTCAAAAAAGCGTCCAAAAAGGGCGTTTTTTTGTTTTATTTAAGCCATATTTTATACTCTTGTCCACTGTAAAAACTATGGTGAATATGTTATAATTACCACATAAGAAAACAAGCAAATATTCCGATATTTTTAGACTAATTTATGGCAAAAGACGATATCAAGAAAGACAAAGAAGCAGAGAAGAAAGCAAAATCAGGGGAGTACTCAGCAGCTCAAATTACTGTACTTGAAGGACTCGAACCAGTTCGCAAACGTCCCGGAATGTACATTGGATCCACTTCTGAAACTGGACTCCATCACCTTATTTGGGAAATTGTCGACAACTCAGTAGACGAAGCAATGGCCGGCCATGCCGACCGTGTTTGGGTTTATCTCAACGCTGATGGTAGCGTTACTGTAGAAGACAACGGTCGAGGTATTCCAGTTGATGTCCACAAAGGCACTAAAAAAACTGGTTTAGAAACTGTGTTAACAGTTTTGCATGCTGGTGGTAAATTTGGTGGCGAAGCTAGCGGCTACAAAGTCTCCGGTGGTCTTCACGGTGTAGGTGCTAGCGTGGTTAACGCGCTTTCAACTGATTTAACCGCTCAAGTTCGTAAAGACGGAAAGATTTACGAAATGAAGTTTAAAATTGGCAAACCCCAAGGACCAATCAAAGTCGTGGGTAAAGTCGACAAGAACGATGCTGTCCAAAGCGGAACGAAAATTACTTTTTGGCCAGATGGTAGCATTTTCGAAACCACCAAGTTTAAATTCAAAACAGTCTTAGAACATTTACGTAGCCAAGCCTACTTAACTAAAGGCTTGCACTTTGTTATTTCAGATGAAACCGAAGGCTTAACCTATCAATACTTCTTTGAAGGTGGAATTTTAAGTTACTTACGCCAATACAACCGTAACAAGAAAGCTAAATCGGATCATGTTTACATGACCAAGCAGTTTGATGAAGTCTCGGTTGAAGTCGCCTTGCAATACACTGATGACTACGAAGAACGTATTTTGTCTTACGCCAATAACGTCTACAACCCAGAAGGCGGTATGCACGTTACTGGTTTCCGCACAGCTTTGACCAGGGTTATCAACAACTACTCAGTTAAAAACGGTTACGTAAAAGAAAATGAGAAGTTAACCGGTGAAGATATGCGCGAAGGTTTAAGCGCGATTATTTCTGTTAAGTTACCAAACCCACAGTTCGAAGGACAAACTAAAGCTAAGCTTGGTAACCCAGAAGTCCGTACTGCCGTTGAATCGATCGTCTCTCAAGAACTCGAAATTTACTTAGAAGAGCATCCTCAGGATGCCGGACGCATCATCGAAAAAGTTATATTAGCCGCCAAGGCTCGATTAGCTGCTCGCGCGGCTCGTGATAGCGTTATTCGTAAAGGTGTCTTAGATGGCTTAGCTTTGCCGGGCAAACTGGCTGACTGTTCCGAATCTGACCCAGCTAAGTGCGAACTCTATATTGTAGAGGGAGATTCGGCTGGTGGTTCTGCTAAACAAGGCCGTGATCGTCGCTTCCAAGCTATCTTACCTTTACGTGGTAAAATCTTGAACGTTGAACGTGCTCGCTTAGACCGCATGCTCGGTAGCGAACAGATCAAGAACCTAGTAATTGCTTTCGGTACTGGAATTGGTGAATTACTCGACATGACCAAGCTTCGCTATCACCGCGTTATCATCATGACTGATGCTGACGTTGATGGGGCTCACATTCGCACCCTCTTACTCACACTTTTCTACCGATACTTCCCAGACATTATTCGCGATGGTCATTTGTACATTGCCCAACCACCGCTGTATCGTATCCAAGTTGGAAAAGACTTCCAATACGCTTTCACCGAAATTGAGCGAGACGAGATTATCAAAGACATGGTTGCGGAAGCTCAAACTAAAAAAGCCAAGAACGTAAAAGCGAAAGCCTCGAAAAAAGACGAGGTTGAAGAAACTGAAGAAGGCGAACTGGATGAAGTTCAAACCAATACCGAAGATGAAGGCGCTCTAACCGCTGCGGTCAACGGCGTAAAGTACACCATTCAACGCTACAAAGGTTTGGGAGAAATGAACCCTGAACAACTTTGGGAAACGACAATGGATCCAGAAAATCGCGTCATGCTTAAAGTCGACATCAAGAACGCCGAAAAAGTTAGCGATATTTTCGAAACTCTCATGGGTGACGATGCCTCGCTACGCAAACGCTTTATAACCACACACGCAAAAGCAGTTAAGAACCTAGATATTTAATTATTGTCCCGATTTTTTAATCGGGATTTTAATTTGCCATCTAGGCACTACGTAGGGCCTTGAGACAAAAATACAATCCGACAGGGAGGGAAGCATGCGTACCATACATTCATCCCTCGGAGAGAAGGGGGAGATCGTTTTCATTCGTCGACGTGAAATCTCGAGTAATATTCTTACGGTGATGATTTTGGGAAACTGTTTTGTTCACATCACTGAGGACTCTGAGCTCGAGATCATCGATCCACGCTCCAAGAAATATGACGTAACTGATTTGTCCGAATCCGAAACAGCAAAGCTTTGTTTCGTGAAGCTCGATGGTTGTACACAGCATGTTGAACGCCAAAAGTTCAATGATAGGCTGCATGATATTGCCAAAAACAGCACGGGTCGCAAGCAATGGGCCGCAGTTGCGTTCTTCTATATAAGGCAAGCCTATCTGAAACCGGAAGAGGAGCGTGTATTCGAAGAAGGGGAGACGGAGGCCGAGCGATCGAGCAAAGTCTATCCACGACCACCGCATTCTCGTTCAACGATGTCGGCACTCCAAGCCGAGGAGAAGAACCACGACGGCCTGAGCATGATAAACTAATCCGTATCAGGCAAGGTTGAAATGGTACTTTACGGCTTGACAAAGGCGTCGAAAAGCGCTATTCTCCAGAAACTACGGACGGGGATGGAATAGACAACATCCAGTGTGAACGACAAACTGGATGATTTGACCCCAAATGGTCCATTCTAAGCTTCGTCCAAAGGACAGGCGTGTAGCTCAGGGGTTAGAGCACTGGGGCAGAAACTCCAGGGGTCAGGGGTTCAATTCCTCTCACGCCTATCAGTGACAGTTGTTTTGTGATCGCATTACCCAGTCGCGCGGGAAAAATGGCAAAACGGCTGTCACTCGCTATCGAAAAGGTGGTGACTTTTTTCTGGTTTGCAACCAAGTGCAAGAACAGCGAGAAAACCAGGTTGAGTTACCCACCGATCTTCCAACGTCACCTGACGGACGTTGGTCGACTGCAACTCTCTTTTACGGCGAGGGGGAGAGAGTTGCTCTCAAGAGGTCACGTTATCAAACGTGTTCAATCACATGAAGCGGATTTCAGCCCTCCGCTCGAGCGCCTGAATTGTCGCCGCTCCACGTTAATGTGACCTCATTTGTTTCTACTCGCTGCTCTCTGATTCCTCCTAAGGAGAGCCGCAGCTGGTCGCGTACCTTCCATCTAGGGGAGCGGTAACCATCCCGCTCGCAGCTCGGTCACGAGTCTCGGCCAAGCTCTACGCGACCTTCGCTTTCTAGTCCGTAGGAGGACATTCCGGCCACTTGGCCACCTCGGCAATACGCCGACAACAGGACCCTGAAAAAGTCCTGTTTTTTCTTGCCTTTTTTCTGGTTTGTGGTATAATACAGCTATATTTATATAAAAGGCCAAAAGGGCCTTTTAAAAAAGGCCAAATTAACATAGCTTAAAAAGTATGACCCGAATATTTGATTTTTTCCGTGGTGTAAAGTCTGAGTTCCAAAAGGTTGTCTGGCCCACCCGCCGTGACGCTATTCGCTACACCATTACCGTTATTGTCTTTAGTGTTGTGGTCGCCGCGATCTTAGGTGCAGCAGACTACGGTTTGCTCCAACTCTTTGAAGTTATCTTAAAGTAGGAAATTATTATCCATGAGTAAACAACAAGTTACTGGAGAACGTCATTGGTATGTTCTTCACACATACAGCGGTTATGAGGATTCTGTAGCCTTCAACCTCAAACAGCGTATCGATAATATGGGAATGCAGGACAAAATTTTTGACGCGATCGTCCCGAAAGAGAAGAAGATCAAAATCAAAGATGGTAAGCGTACCAATTTTGAAGAAAAGATTTTTCCTGGTTACGTTCTAGTGAATATGATAGTTACAGATGACTCGTGGTATGTTGTACGTAACACGCCTAACGTCACCGGGTTCGTCGGTAGCGGAACTATCCCTAGTCCGATTGCGGAAGAAGAATGGTTGTTCCTCCAGAAACGCATGGGTACTGAAGAACCAAAGTTCAAAGTTGATTTCGAAGTTGGCGAATTAGTCAGCATTACAGATGGTCCATTCAAAGATTACGAAGGTAAAATTGGTGAAATTGATCAATCCAAAGGTAAAGTTAAAGTTATGGTTACGATCTTTGGTCGCGAAACTCCAGTTGAACTCGATTTCCTCCAAGTTAAGAAAGCTTAAATTATTTATTAGTATCACTGGCTCACGCCAGTATATATAGAAAGGATGGTTGGCGGATAACTCCCGTCTCGACCGCTCTACTAAATAGAACGGTTACCATTACAACGTTATGGCAAAGAAAGTAAAGTCCATGGTTAAGCTCCAGCTTCCTGCTGGAAAAGCTACTCCTGCACCACCAGTTGGTACTGCCCTTGGGCCCCATGGTATCAACATCGCAGACTTCACCAAGCAGTTCAACGAAAAGACTGCACCAATGGGTGATATGATTATCCCGGTTGAAATGACGATCTTTGAAGATCGTAGCTTCACCTTTATTCTCAAAACTCCACCAGCCGCTAACTTGATTATGAAAGCAATCGGTTTGGCTAAAGGTTCTGGTAATCCACTAACTACTAAAGTTGGGAAAATTACCAAAGCTCAGATCCGTGAGATCGCAGAAAAGAAAATGCCAGATTTGAACGCCGCTGATATTGAAGCTGCTGAAAAGATTATCGCTGGGACCGCTCGTTCTATGGGTGTTGATGTCGTAGACTAGCTCCACATTACTTTTTTCTCAAGAAAGCGTATACTTAAAACAAATATTATTAATGTCGCATCATGGTCTTCGGTATTATTCTCTATAGCCTGATAGGTTTAGCGATTCTACTCCTAGGCGTTGCTGCGACTTCAAAAGGGTTAACTGTGCAGCACATCAAAAAAATCTATTTGTATTTGGTGTCTCTCGTTTCCTTGATAATTATCATCGTTGGTACGATCATGTTGCTTAACATGGCGCTCAAGACTTGGATCTTTACCAAAGCTGATAATGACTATTACAGCTACCAACTTTGTCCAGCTGAAGTAACCAATCCAGATGGCACAACCGTTAAGGGTTCTGGCTGTGATGAAGAGAAAGAAAAGCAGCGAGCTGCAGATAATCGCGTAGCTCAAAAGCAGCGCGATGCCGCTCAAGCCATTGCTATGATCGTTGTGGCCAGCCCGGTATTCTACTACCACTGGAGACTCGCTCGTCGCGAAAGCTAATTTGATATAGAGAACAGGGCACAAGTTATTGTGCCCGAACCCCTGCATCAAAGCAGTTAATCACTAATTTGTGGGAGAGATGTCCGCATTCGCGGAACTCGCTACACCACGAAAGGACAAGTACATGGGAAAGATCTCCAAAAGAGTCAAAGCCAATGTTGAACTTATCGACAAAGAAAAAGTTTACAGCATTGAGGAAGCTTTGGATTTAGTTAAGAAAACCGCAAACACTAAGTTTGTCGGTTCAGTTGAAGTTCACGTTCGCACCAATATTGATGCCAAGAAAACTGATCAAGCAGTTCGTGGCACCGTGACCTTGCCACACGGTACAGGTAAAGTGAAGCGCATCGCCGCTTTCGTCACTGAAGGTAAAGAAGCTGATGCCAAAGCCGCTGGAGCTACCATTGCCGGTGGTGAAGAACTGATCAAACAGATTAAAGAGACTGAGAAGACCGATTTCGATGTCGCAGTAGCAGAACCAGCAATGATGCCTAAACTCGCTACCATCGCTAAGATTTTAGGTACCAGAGGCCTTATGCCTAACCCTAAGACTGGGACTGTTTCCGAAAACATCGCTCAAGCGATTAAGGAAATTACTGGTGGTAAAGTCAACTTCAAAAATGATGACTCTGCCAACATTCACCAGATTATTGGTAAGACCAGTTTTGAAGCCACTCAGCTTGCTGAAAACTTCAAAGCTTTCATGGACACCTTACAGCAAAGCAAACCTACTACGGTAAAGAAAACGTTCATCGGTAACATTACGATCAACGCTACCATGGGTCCAAGCATCCGCGTTAAAGCCTAAACAAACTTTCTAAACCCCGCCTCAGTGGCGGGGTTTTTTATTTTGGAAAAATCTCTAAAATACGCTATAATTTTAGGAGAAATTCTTAACGACTATTTATGATCCTTTCCGACAGAGACATCAAAAAAGCCCTCAAAAGCGGTCGCATCAAAGTTGACCCAAAACCAAATTACAAAACCCAACTCGGTTCCTGTTCACTCGACTTACATCTTGGCAACAAGTTCCGCGTCTTCAAAAATTCAAGCTACCCTTACATCGACTTAAAAGGTCCGCTCGACACCGACAAGATTATGGAAGAAGTCGTCGTAAAAGGGGATCGACCTTTTATCATGCAACCAGGGGACTTTGCACTCGTTACCACAGTCGAAAACTTGGAACTAGCTGACGATTTACTCGGACGCATCGAAGGACGTAGCTCACTAGGCCGACTAGGAATTATCGTTCACGGCACCGCCTCTATTTTTGATCCGGGCTGGCGCGGTAAGCCAACCATGGAACTTGGCAACCTTGGCGTTATGCCAATCGCTTTGTACCCAGGGATGAGAATTTGCGCTTTCACTTTTGAAGAAGTTTCCAGTCCTGTTGATGTTCCTTACTACAAGAAAAAGAACAACAAGTACGCCGGACAAAAAAGCCCGCTAGCTAGCAAGCTTACCCAAGAAGTCCGCAAGCACAAGAAATAATTTTAAACCCCGCATCAAGCGGGGTTTTTGTTTATTTTAAGACTTTCGGTTTTTTCCACATCTTTCGTTTTGACGGTTTTAGTTTTTTTCTTTCATCAAATGACACAAATTGATGTTTGATTAGCATGCCTTGAACAATTTGATCACCTCGCTTAACCTTAACCGCTTTATTCGTAAAGTTATATAGCAAAGTCACAACTTCATTCTCTGGACCAGAATAATACGGATCAACGACGCCAATTGAGTGTGGCATCATCAAACCTTTACGATGAGCGGTTGAACTACGCGGGACAATCATCAGAAAATAACCTTTAGGCACTTTCATGCCAATGTTCAAATGTACCACGCCAATAGCTCTTGGTTTAATGGTTACATCAAAACGACAAGTAAAATCAAAGCCGGCAGCGCCTTCTTCGTATAATGGTAACGGAAGTTCTTTATCAAACCTTTTTGCAGTTATTTTCATATTATAGGCTGGCGTTATCACCATGTTGTTTACCGAAGGCTCCACCAGTCACACTAAGCTCAGCCTTAATTGGAGGATGGGGATCATACCCAATGAGCTGAACGGATTCCGGTTTAAAGTCAGCAATTTCTTTCACAGAAGGATCTAATTTTATTGTTGGGAGGGGCTTTGGCTCACGCTTCAATTGCTCCTTTGCTTGTTCAAGGTGCTTTTCGTAAACATGAACATCACCAAATGTGTGAACGAAATCACCAGGTTCATAACCAGTAATTTGAGCGAGAACGATCGTCAAAAGGGCATAAGAAGCGATATTGAATGGAACACCTAAGAATATGTCCGCACTACGTTGATATAACTGTAAGTGAAGCTTGCCATCAATCTGGTCGATCTGGTACATATTGTGGCAAATAGGGAAGAGGGAGGCATCCTTAGGGTCTGCCATCGCATACAAATATTCTGGGTTCCACGAATTCACAATGGCATTATGACAATCGGGATCCTGACGGACTTCATCTACAACCCATTTTAACTGGTCGATGGTCTTACCCGGAGTTCGTGTTGGCCAGCGACGCCAGAGCTCACCATAAATTTTAGGTAGCTCGCCATGAGCCTGAGCGAACTCTTTGTCGTTGTTAAACTTTTCCAAAAATTCTTCCTTGGTCATCTTCTCGACTTCACCAGCATCAGCTTTTTTACTGTAATATCGATATGGATAATCATCCCAAATATGAACACCTTTTTCAGTTAAATATGAGACGTTACCGTTACCAGACATGAACCAATAAAGTTCTTCAAGCACACCTTTCCAGTAAACTTTCTTGGTGGTGAGAAGCGGAAAACCTTCGGCTAAGTTAAACCGGATCTGTTTGCCAAACAAACTATAAGAAGCGTCGCCAGTTCCTTGATCAACTTTACGTGATCCATGATCTAAAATTTCTTGGAGCAAATCTAGGTATTGATACTCTGGATGTTTGTTTGCCATATTATTCTATGTTAAAAATTTTGTCAGTTCCGTAATACTCGGCCCAATTAGCATTATAGTAATCAAACATGCGCGCTAAGCGATCTTGTGGCAATTCTTCAACACCTAACTCGGCCATCATGTCGCGGAGTTGTTGTTTAGTCTGGTCTGCCGCTTCTGGATTATCGGCAATCATTTCAAATTCAGCCAAGTAACCATAACCAGCATTTTTATCGATACTCACATTCGCGCCTTTGTAACTAAAATCTTCACGCTCACGGGACCACTTGGCTTGGTAAGTAAAGCCTGCGGACAAAACCAAAGCATCAAGTTCTTCCATGGTAATAGTTACAGGGGATTCCCATTCCAAACGTGCTGTACCATTTGAACTAGTTGTATCATCAACTGAAGCTTTCACAACTACCAAGACAGTACCATCGGCCCAACGAGTACGAACCGAAAAATCTCTAGCCTTACTCGCGATGTCAGCAAGTAATGTTTTCTTGTCATCAGGTAAATGAGAATCTAATTTTGCCGCTAAGTCTTTTAAGTTCCCGCCGATGAAATAATGATTGAGTTGCTTGTGTGAACCATGCTCTATAAACGCGCTATCAGCGGCTTTCATCTTTTGCTTTAGAGCTTCTGCCGCATCTTTATTACCGAGTAAACTTTTAATTTCAATTTCGTAGGAGTGGTTTGTCATATCTCTGATTTTAATAGCTTTTTTAGTATAGCAAAGCGCTCAAATACGGCAAATTTTGCCCATTTTCAAAGGCTTTGATGATTGCTATACTACCCTGTACAGACAAACTCCTATGAACCTATTTCGCAAAAAACCAGGACAGCCCTTAAAACAGGGAAAACTCATCAGTATTGATAGTTTTGACCCAGACGAGCGCAAAATCCACGCCATTTTTCTAGCTCAAACTGCGGCCGAAAATGACCTCTCAGTAGAGCATATTGAGCTTCAACCTCCTGTTCTCGACGACTCTAATTTAAATCCTAGAGCTGCCGCGATTTTCTTTGCGATCGAGCAAGTTAAGCAGGCAAACTTAATCCGCGAAGCCTTAACTCTTAACGATATCGTTATCGTTGAAGGCTATGTTATTACCAACGCTGGCTACTGCGGAGCATATTTTTCTGATCATTTCGAACGAGTCGACTTTTTCAAATGGGTTGATAATTTGAGCTTCACCATATTTAACATGCCTCGCACCAATTTGAACATTATTATCAGTCCTGAGAACGCAACAAAGAAAGCGAATCCTGTTTCGGAATCATTCAAAGAATTAGCTAAGCTCGCGCCCAACACTAAAATTATCGAATACGTTAGCGGAAAAAATGCCCGCCTTGAAACACGAAATAAAATTTGGGAACTTGTGCGTCGAATTGCATTACAAACTAATATCGTCAAAACAAAATGATCATCCTTGGACCTGTCGCGGTAGCGAAAAATAATGTCATCGGTAAATCTAATGACTTACCGTGGTATATTCCGGAAGACCTAAAACGCTTCAAAGAAATTACCACTGGTCATGTTGTAGTAATGGGTCGCAAAACCTATGAATCTATTATCGCTCGCCTAGGTAAACCACTCCCAAACCGAAAGAACGTGGTTATTACTTCAAACCTGAACTACGAGGTTCCAGTAGAAGTGGAAAAGTTTTCTAGCTTAGAAGAAGCCGTTGCCGCACACAAAGATGAAACTGTATTTCTCATTGGCGGTCAACGGATTTTTGAAGAAGGTATCAATCTTGCTAAAACAATTTACATGACTGAACTTCATAAAGATTATGATGGCGATGTTTACTTTCCCGAATTTGATAAAACACAATGGAACAAAGTAGTAGAGGAGTCTCATCCGGACTTTGATTTCGTAACTTACATAAAAAAATAGAGAGCCGCCGCACGCACACGGGGACTCTCTCTGTTCACTGCTTCGCATAGACGAGAAGCTCCTTTTCGGTCATTGGTATGACCATCCGCTTTTCGCCGTCAATCATTACCGAAACTCGTCGGCCAGGAACCCTGACTTCGATTCGGTCAATGAGATTGACCAACGAATGACCCCACGTTACTTCGTGGGTATCACACAAGACAAAGACATAGCTTCTCTGCAAATCCTTGTTAATTCCCCTGTGGGAAAGTGATCCGTTGAGCCGGCGCAAAAGCCTCATGCGAAGCTGGCCGTACTCTGCGTTGGGCAACAAGCGCTTGACCTTGCGCAGGCTAACAACAGGGCATCGGCCTGGAATCATCACTCTATTTGTCCTCCCCTCGGAATGTGGTGTCAGCGCTTCATTATAGCAAAACCAAAAGCAACTATCAACTGAACCTTCTGGTCTTTTTCCTTTATTTTTGCGATAATTAGAACTCAGGAGGAAGTCATGAAAATCTTACTAGAGATAGACGATCTTGAACTTTCACAGCTAGAGATCTGCGCTGAACAAGGAGAAAGCAGGCGAATATGGATTCGCAACACTAGTGGTTTGACCCATGATCTCGACTCACCGCAATTCTACTTTCGGGGACAGCTCTGGATAAAACCCTTGGTCACTCTCAGTGGAGGTTTTATTCCCATGCATGGAACAATCTCGCTGAACTTGAGTCAACCGCAAATAAAGCCTTTTGAAAGCACATACGACTTTTCCTGTTGGCACAACACATACCTTGAAAGGCTGTCACTGCTAGTAGAACGCGACACCTGGCTTCGACTGCTCAATTTCCGTTCAACCTAGACGGTGGACCGTGTCTCGACGCGGTCTCTTTTTTTTGCGATAATTAGAACTATGAACGACCTTATCAAACGTCTCGAAACTTTACTCTCAGAGATCAAAAATCTACAAACAAAAGTAAATGTTTCCCAAAAAGAACAGCGCATTTTGGAATTAGAAGAAGCCATGCAAGCTTCTGGTTTTTGGGATGATAACGAGGCAGCACAAAAAACAACTCAAGAACACAATCAACTTAAAACTTTTGTCGACTTTTGGTCTAAACTAGAAAAGAACACGACTGAATTGCTTGATCTCGTCAAAAACAACACCGACGAAAGTGAGGAGACAAAAAACTATCTCGAAAAACAAACCACCGACTTAGAGACCCAATACAACAAGAATCGTTTGGTCTTACTGCTTTCAAAAAAGTACGACGACCATAACGCAATTTTTTCTATTCACGCTGGGGCTGGTGGTACCGACGCTCAAGACTGGGCCGACATGCTGCTCCGCATGATCATGCGTTACTGTGAAAAGAAAAATTTCAAAACTGAAGTTATTGAAATTAACAAAGGCCAAGAAGCTGGGCTTAAGTCAGTTACAGTTCAAGTTCATGGCTCATTTGCTTACGGCATGCTCCGTAGCGAAGCGGGAGTTCATCGTTTGGTCCGCCTTAGTCCTTACAACCCCGCTCACACCCGCGAAACGAGTTTCGCTCTTCTTGAACTGATTCCATTACTCGAAGAACAAGAAGCCATTCAACTTGATCCAAAAGATTTAGAAATAGAGGCGACCACATCTTCTGGTGCCGGTGGTCAGAGCGTGAACACAACTTACTCCGCGATTCGCATTACTCACAAACCTACGGGCATTAAAGTTAGTATTCAGAACGAACGCAGTCAGCATCAGAACAAAGAGTTGGCGATGAAAATTCTCGTCGCTAAAGTCCAAGCACTGGAAGACGAAAAACTCGCCAAAGAGAAAAAAGAGTTGCGTGGTGAGTTTAAATCGGCCGAATGGGGGAATCAAATTCGCAGTTACGTCCTCCACCCATACAAAATGGTGAAAGACCATCGCACCGATTTCGAAAGCACTGACCCCGAAAGCGTCCTCGAAGGAGATCTTGATGATTTTGTTGAACAATACCTTGAGAATACTGTGCAATAGTCATTAAATGTGGTATAGTAAATTTGTCAGTTAATTTCACTCAGAAACACAAACACGAAATGATTACGTTTGAAAATGTCACTAAACTTTACGGAAAAGCTAAAGCCTTAAACGGCATCAATCTCGATATTCAACCGGGAGAATTTATCTCTATTGTTGGTATGTCCGGAGCTGGAAAATCGACGTTGATGAAGCTAATCATCGGTGAAGAACAGCTTGATCACGGCAAAGTCTTAATCGACGGGATCGACATGTCGACCGTAAAAAGCAAAGATTTACCTTACTTGCGTCGCAAAATTGGGATCGTTTTTCAAGATATCAAATTACTGCCAAAGCGAACCGCGTTTGAAAACGTAGCTTTTGCCATGGAAGTAAGCGGACACCGTAAAGACAAAATCGATAAAGATGTTCCCAAAATCCTTGAACTTGTTGGATTACTTCACAAAAAAAACAACTTTCCGCATGAAATGTCCGGTGGAGAAAAACAAAGAGTTGCTATTGCTCGAAGCTTAGCGCATCGACCAGTTTTGCTATTAGCCGATGAGCCGACAGGCAACCTTGACGAAGTTAACGCTGCTGAAGTTCTTGAATTACTTCTGAAAATCAATGAACTTGGCACAACAGTTATTTTAGCTACTCACGCTTCTGACCTTGTTAACAAAATCAACAAACGCGTGATCACTATCGAAGCTGGACAAATTACTCTAGAACAAGCCACGAAAGGAAAGTATAAACTTTAAACTGATGACCATAAACACTGTTACGTTTTATCGAATAATCCGAACTGGCTTTGTTAATTTTTGGCGAAACATTTGGCTATCAATGGCTGCGTCTTCGGTCATGATCGTGACCTTAATCATATTATCCTCATTAATGTTGATGTTTGTCATCACTAATTACTCCGTTACTTCAATTCGCGAGCGTGTCGACATTAGTGCGTATTTCAAGGTTGGGGTAACAGAAAGCCAAGTACTGCGCATCAAAACCGAGCTGGAACGTAATAATACCATCAAAGAAGTTGCTTACATTAGCCCCGCTGATGCCTTAAAAGATTTCCGCGACGTTCATTCTAATGACGAAAATCTGTTAGACTCATTAGATGAACTAGGAGACAACCCGCTACCAGCGACGCTTCAAATTAAAGCCAAGACCTTAGAAGATTATCCAGCGATAGATACAGAACTTCAATCCGAAAAGTACGCAGATGTCATCGACAAAGTAAATTTCCAAGATAACCGTCTGGTTATTGAAAGATTAAACAAAATTTTACGATTCATCGTTATTTTTGGAGTAGTTTTAACTGTTATTTTTGCACTAATCGCGATTTTAGTCATTTTCAACACAATCACTCTAACTATCTTTAACCGACGTGAGGAAGTCGAGATTATGCGTCTGGTGGGGGCTACAAATTGGTATATTCGTGGGCCGTTTCTCGTTGAAGCATCGATATATAGCATTGCTGCAACCATAATTACGACCATCGCCCTTATTCCAATCCTCATGAATCTTCCTGAAATTTTTCAATATATCGCTCCAAATGGGGTCAATAACTCGTTTTTTGGAAACAACGGTTTTGCTACAGCTCTTGTTAATGATTATATTTCAAATATCGTCACCTCTGGCCACATTACTCTAAACATTATTTTATTGATGTTTGGCCAACTCATTATTGCTCTAGCTTTAAGCGTAACCTCAACTATGTTAGCCATGCGCAAGTACTTAAAAGTCTAGGACTTGCGTCTTTCAAAAAATCAGCTATACTAAAAAAGAGCCGCCTTAACGAATGAGGCGAAATACGACTCTCGAACAGAGAGTTTTAATTTTGCCCGTAATGGTTTAAATAATATGAAAATAATTTTACTCAAAGATGTTCCCAAAATTGGGCGAAAAGGCGAAATTAAAGACGTTAACGATGGCTATGCCCGCAACTTTCTTATTGCTAAAAAACTAGGCGCCATAGCCACAGCTGAAATCCAAGCAAAAATCGCCAAAGAGGCCAAAGAGGCCAATGAACGAACAGCCAGACAAGCCAGCAAGATTGAAGAGCTAAAAAAGGAGCTAGCGAAAAGAACGTTTACCGTACACGTCAAAGTTGGGGATAAAGGACAGATTTTTGGTGAAGCACACGAGAAGGACATCATTTCGGCCATCAACGCAAAAATGGGAACCAATTTTGACAAGCACAGCGTCCACATAAAGCAACCACTTAAAACGATTGGCAAACACACCGTTACAATCAAACTTGGTCAGGGACTAGAAGCTCAAACCAATATTTCAATCGAACCACTTAATTAAAATACTAAAACAGACTTTCCATGTCCTATCACGTCAAACCCCGCAAAGCTAAGAAACTCCAAACCAAATTTATTTTCGTCTCCGGCGGCGTTATTTCCAGCGTCGGTAAGGGTGTCACTACCTCCAGTCTCGCCATGCTCCTTCAGTCACGAGGCTACACCGTTGCTCCAGTAAAATGCGACGCTTACCTCAACGTCGATGCTGGTACAATCCGTCCCCAAGAGCACGGAGAAGTCTTTGTGACTGACGACAAGTGGGAAACCGATCAGGACATCGGAAACTACGAACGTTTCTTAAATACAGACCTTTCTGGAGCTAATTACGTTACCAACGGACAACTCTACCAGAGTATTATTCAAAAAGAACGTAACTTTGAATATGGTGGCGAAGATGTTGAAGTCGCATTACACGTCCCCGAAGAAATTATCCATCGCTTGGAAAATGCGGCTCGTAAACGCAAAGCTGATTTTGTGATTTGCGAAATTGGTGGAACAGTCGGTGAGTATCAAAATATTTTATTTATCGAAGCCAACCGCATTATGAAGTACCGTGATATGCGTGATGTTATGCATATCCACGTGGGTTATTTACCAACTCCGCCAAGTATTGGTGAAATGAAATCAAAACCAGTCCAGAATTCGGTTAAACAATTAATTGCTTCTGGTATTCAACCCGATTTTTTGATTGGCCGCGCCGAAAAAGCTTTAGATGATCGCCGTAAAGAAACTTTAGCTTGGACAACCAATATTCCTAAAGAGAACATTATTGCGGCGCCAAATGTTGATAGTATTTATCGCGTCCCCTTGAACTTCGACCAGCAAGGCTTAACCGACAAAATCCTCAAACAGTTTGGGATGCCATCAAAGAAGAATGATCTCAAGGACTGGAAAAAGTTAGTCAGCACTATTTCTTCAGTACGAAACCAGAAAAAGGAATACAAAATTGCTGTTGTCGGAAAATATTTCGAAACTGGCGCTTATCAAATTGGTGATGTCTATATCTCTGTCGTTGAAGCTATCAAGCACGCCTCATGGGCCAACAAAGCCAAAGTTAACATGACCTGGATCTCCAGCATGGATGTTGAAAAATTTGGCGCCAAAAAAATGCTCGAAGAGTTTGATGGGATTGTCGTCCCCGGGGGGTTTGGTAGCCGTGGAACCGAAGGGATTATCGAAACTATTAAATACGCTCGCACCCACAAAATACCATACCTCGGTCTTTGCTATGGGATGCAATTAGCGACGATTGAATTTGCTCGTAATGTCGCTAAAATCCGCAACGCCAACACCACCGAAGTCGATGAAAAAACCAAGCATGCTGTCATTCACATCATGCCAGAGCAAGAAAAACTCTTGCTAAACAAGGAGTATGGGGCTACGATGCGCTTAGGAGCGTGGGACTGCAGTATTAAACGTGGTACGCACACCGAGAAAGCGTACATTCAAGGAAAGTGGATCAACAAAACCGGAAGTACGAAAATTTCTGAACGTCATCGCCATCGTTATGAATTTAATAATGAGTATCGAGAACGCTTAGAAGAAGCTGGTTTAGTTATTGCTGGAACAACTCCTGATGGACAGTTAGTTGAAATTATCGAGCTTGCAGACCATCCATACTTCGTTGCCAGTCAATTTCATCCTGAATTTAAATCACGACCACTCGCACCACATCCTTTATTCTTAGGGTTTATGCAGGCCGTCGTTAAATTAAATAAGTAACAAATAATAAAAACACATGGACACAAACATGCCGTCGGACGCTCAAACGCCGACACCAGTGCCTCAGGGTTCCGCTAGTACGAGCGCAGCATTGCCTGGGATCGCCCAACTCGCTCGAGAAACATGGACTCTATTAAAAGATAGATTCCTTACGCTTATTGGAATAAACGTTGTGCCTTTAATCTTGGTCATCGTTATCAGCGCAATCGTCGCTGGTGGGGCTGTAGCCGCTATTGGTTTTGGTTCCAAGGGTAACGCTGCTGCCATTGGTGGTATAGCGATAATTATTGGTTTGATTATCTTTGTGGCCATGCTCTACCTAAGTGGAGTTATTCAAGCGGCGAACATCTCAGCGATTGCTGATAGCGATAAGCCAGGAGTAGGGGAAAGTTACAAACGTGGTTTTCCACGTGGTTGGGGTATGCTCTTAGCCTCTATCTTAGTATGTTTAGTGATTGCCGGTGGTTTCATCCTCGTCATTATCCCCGGTATAATTTTTGCAGTGTGGTACATGTTCACATACTACGCTTTAATGATCGAAAAGCTTAGCGCCATCGATGCCATGAAGCGCAGTAAAGCGCTTGTTAAGGGTCGCTGGTGGCCAGTGTTCTCAAAAATCGCTGTGATTGTGATTATTTACTTTATCATCCAGTGGATTATTGCTGCGCTTGTTGGTGATAACAAACAAATTGGTATCGGTTCAATCTTGGGTACAATTGTTGGTATAGGTTTTGGCTTGTTCATGCAAATCTACGTGTTCCGACTCTATGAACACTTGAAAGCTACAAGATAAAAAACCCGACTATTTCTAGTCGGATTGGAACGAAGCCTCCAGAGAGCTAAGATATTGATCGATGTCGGATGAGGAAGGACCGTGCTTAAAGTGAAGATAGCCGAGACCCAAGACTCTCCTTGCATGCTTCAAGCCCATTCGAGCGTGGATTAGCAGACCAACGATTTTCGGTTCGTCTTCAAAAACTATCTCATAGTTCTCAAGCAGACGGGAACTGCCTCTTATCTCCCTATGCCACTCGGCAATCAGCTGAAGAGCAAAGGACGACTCGATACGCTCCGTCCTCCTTGTGTCATGAAGCCACTGACGAAACTCGAAAAAATCTGTCACGCTCTCCAGCTCTTCTGGCCACAGATGTTTCTTGTTCAAGTGCTTAGTAGCTTCAATTAAACTTCTTTCAGCTATCTTTAAAGAATGTTTAAATAAATCAAACCACTCCTGGTCTGTCATGGCGTTTCCTCCTGCCGATGATGGCCTTATACTATCAATATGTCGAAATAATAGCAACATACAAAAAAACCGCCCGAAGGCGGTTTTTTTTACTTTTTCGTAGGTTCAACGCTGACCACACGGGTCTTGCGTAAGTTACCATGGAATTTGGTTAGCATTTTCTTCTGGAACTTCACCATACCATCAACAAGAGAGTATAGAGTGGAGTCGCCACCAACTTTAACGTTGTTACCAGCGTGGAATTTGGTTCCGTGCTGACGAACAATGATTTCACCTTTGTGAACAAGCTGATTACCGAAAATTTTAACACCAAGTCGTTTGCTGACCGAATCTCGGCCCAGCGCGGTACTACCGCCGGCTTTCTTATGTGCCATAAGAGTTTGGAATGTCTGGACAAAAGCATGTGCAAATTAATGCACACCGATCATACAGCCAATTATATCTTTTCAAAAATAACAATTTCCCGAGCGACGATTTGGTCTTTACGGTCGTATATAACGGTTCCGCGTTCAGTCAGTTTGGCGAAACTGAACTTAGAGAGTACGTTCGGAGAGATTGCAGTTACTAAATTATATCCCAAATCGGTGATAAAGTCAAGACTGGGGAAGAGGGCATATTCTCGAGATTTCTTGTAGGCCGGGATACAAATCACCACTCGACCCTTGCTTGGTAAAATCTTTAGAAATTCTTGAAAACTATCTTTGTATAATACTTCTAGGTCGTGGAAGTTCTTGGTGATCTCGTCCATTGATGGAAATTGGCCGTACATTGGGCCTAAATAGCCTTCGGTCACGATGGCGCTAATACCCTTGATTGCACCAACTTTAACCAGGTTTTCCACAAGGGGAGCGACGGCACGGGCATCGGCGACTTCTACATGATACTTGCCTTTAGGGATTTTGTAGCGATTGCGAAACCACTCAAGGTTAGTTTCGCTACCAGCAATGGCGCGGTGATTGATGTCTGAACCAAGCATTTTATAGCCAAGCAAGACACCTTCTTGAATAATCGTGCCAATGCCGCAAAACGGATCGAGCATTGCTTCGCCACTTTTAACATTGGCGATGTTAAGCATACTCTGTGCAACTTTTGGAGGGATCATGCCTTGAAGTTCATCGCGAATTGGTCGTTGATAATCTCGGCGACCATAGTCTTCAAAATCTTGAACGCTTAAAGTTTTGGCAGTGTAAAGCTTGGTCTTACCTGCGATGACACAAATCTCGGCGCCTTTTTCCAAGACTAAGTTTTTCGTAACAACCACAGAGGCGAGAGCTAAAGAATTAAATTCAGGTAAAACTAAACGGACACCTTGATCATCTTGCAAAGCTCGTTTGATGAACATGCCCACACGCTTTGGTTCACCGAAAGCGAGCACAGTAGGGTCGAGTAAATAAATGCTCACACCAAACTGAATTTTACCGGAATACTTTTTAAGGAAATCTGTTTTTATCTTGGCCGGCTTAAAGTAATTCTGCAAAGCAAAATTAATCGAATCGGTTTCTCGTTTCGATACCATATCAATAACTTTGAGAATTTTGACGATACCACCAAGCTCACGCTGTAATTTTTCAAAAGGTAGCGGTTGTGCTGACTCAACAATGACAACTTCATGTGAAGAATCAACGATTTTTATTTCAATGCCGAGACGCCCTAAAACTTGCAGGAGTTCTGCAAGTGACAGTGTATATACCCTCCCGAGTACAAACGCGTACTGCATAAAATTGTTACTAATGAAAAATGATTAACTATAATGAGATAAAGGAAAAGATAGGGGAGCGCAAGCCACAATTAGTTTACGCAAGCTTTGTGCTTGTCGCGTTTTTAGTGGGCTTCGGTGCGGGCAGGGCAAACCCCGAACGCGACCGAAACTCACAGAAGTACACTAATTATAACACTTCTGAGACGTCTACGAAAGTCGAAGCGAAAGGAGAAACTGAAACTAAGTCGTCCGAAACAAAGACGGCGAGTGAAGCAAAAACTACTTCAGGTTCTGGCCAAACCAGTGAAAGCAATTGCACGGGAATAAAAGGGAATATATCTGGGAAAACTAAAACTTATCATGTCCCTGGAGGTTCGTTCTATGCACGCACCCAAGAAGAACAATGTTTCAAAACAGAAGATGAGGCTGTAGCCGCTGGATTCACAAAAGCAAAGAGATAAAAAGAAAGAGCGTTCGTCAGACCCCTAGAGGTCTGACGAACGCTCGGGACACCAAAACTCTTAACCTACATGTTGATCCTCAGGATCCTCGCAGCCTCATTGAGGTTTTTAGATTCAACGGTGTTAGCTGATAAGGATTCGAAACCAATTTTTGTCCAAGACCCAATCTGAAATACCCTAAAATCGTAGGGATATCCTAACGAGGTCAAAGAAAGATCTCGGATCCTCAGTACGCCCATGATAGGCATCCAAGTGTAATCTCCTCGACGATCAAACTCACAGTACACGCTACAGTGCGCTGGCCATCCCACAGGATGAATGACTGCATCAACATGATGCCCTTCACACGTTTCTGTTATCTCTATCGTCAAACCTGAGTAACTCTTAAGCCGGTCCCAAAGATCATCACGATGCAAATGCACACAAAGATGATACAGTAGTCGGTGGACACTGTCCATAAAAACCGAAACCCTCACGTCCAGAGCAGTAATATCTCGCTTTTTTTGCATTTTTGTCCTCCTGGCATCACGCCGGAAAGTGTTGTTTACACTTGCCACCATCTCGGTGACCTTATCCAACGAATAATTTATTAAATCATATCTAAGTACAAATTGTCAAGGTGAGGCAAACCCTAGATTCTGCTAGAATAAGGGCATGTTACCGCAGATAAAGCCCTCAGAAAAATCGATTTACCTCGATCATGCTGCCACGACTTACTTAGACCCACGCGTCAAAGAAGCCATGGAGCCTTTTTGGGATGACTACTATGGAAACCCGTCCTCACTCTACAAAAAGGGGAGAGAGGCGCTTAATGCAACCTCAACTGCGCGCAAAACTATCGCCGAAATTCTTAACTGCAAGCCTGACGAAATTGTTTTCACTGCAGGTGGTAGCGAAAGCATCAACTTGGCAATTTTAGGTGCAGCGAGGCAGTGGCGTTTACACAATCCAACTGGTGGTCACATTATTTCCTCGGCCATAGAACATCACGCTGTTTTGCATTCTTTAGATGCACTCAAGCAAGAAGGTTTTACCACAACACTCATCGATGTCGACCAAGACGGTTTTATCAAACTCGATGAACTTAAATCTACCATTCAACCAGACACGATTTTAGTTTCTGTAATGTACGCCAACAATGAAATTGGCACCATAGAACCGATCTTTGAAATAGGCAAGTGGCTCAAAGATTTGAACGAACAACGCATCGCTGACAAACTACCAAAAATTCTTTTTCATACTGATGCTTGCCAAGCTGCTGGCGCACTCGAACTCGATGTCCAAAAACTAGGCGTCGACATGCTTTCTGCTAATGGCAGTAAAATTTACGGACCCAAGCAAACTGGCTTTTTGTTTTTACGAAGTGGGGTACGAGTTCGTCCACTTATCTTTGGCGGTGGCCAAGAAAAAAACTTACGCAGTGGTACGGAGAATGTCGCTGGTATTGTTGGTCTAGCTGAAGCATTGCGCTTAGCACAACTCGAACGCGACGTTGAAAACAAACGTCTCCAAAATCTTCGTGACTACTTCATGAACGAAATTGAAAGCAAGGTTCCTAAGATTGTGTTCAACGGACCAGACGAACGAAAGCCTCACGACAAAATGTTGCGCTTACCGAACAACATCAACGTCTCAATTCTAGATATAGAAGGGGAGGCGTTACTACTTTACTTAGACTCATACAACATCGCCATGTCGACAGGGAGTGCTTGCACCTCGACTAGCCTCGATCCTTCACACGTCATTCTCGCTATTGGTCGTCCATACGAGTACGCTCATGGTAGTATGCGCTTCACTCTCGGCAAGCAAACAACCAAGGACGACATCGACTACGTCATGACTGTCCTTCCGGGTATTGTGGAAGAACTGCGACGAATTAGCCCAGTAAACCTAAATCCAGAACAACCAGAGCAGGTTAGTTTAGAAAAAGCTTTTGTTGGCCAAAACATGGATAAATTTAGAAATCAGAAAATCAAGTCTTAAACGAACGGAAGAAATAAAAAGTACATGGCTTCGATTAAACCAATAGAAACAAACAAACTCAAGAAAGCTGAAGTGGTTAATCAATACACTGGGGAGACTTGGGTATATAGCGAAACGGTGAAGGATCACTTCTTTCATCCCCGCAATCTTTTGTTGGACAACCCAACCGAAGGTCAGTTTGATGCTGAAGGCATGGTCGGGAGTCCAGCATGTGGTGACATGATGACTATGTGGCTTAAGATTAATCCTGAGTCCGAACAAATCACCGAGATGAAATGGAAAACGTTCGGCTGTGGTTCTGCGATTGCCTCAACGTCCATGTTCAGCGTCATGATTACTGAAAATGGCGGCATGCATCTTGATGAGGCGCTGAAGATCAAACCTCAAGATGTAATGAAGCGTCTCGATGGTCTTCCTAATCGTAAAATCCATTGCTCAGTACTTGCTGATAAAGCTTTTCGCAAAACGGTTAACGAATACTTCCGTAATATTGGGCGACACGATAGGGTAACCACTGAGGGGTCGAGAATTGTCGACAAAGTCCTCAACATCACCGACAAGGATATTGAAGAAGCCGTTTTAGAAGGCGCTAAGGATATACTAGAAGTTCAAAAGAAACTTAAGGTCGGGGTTGGCGATCCAGAATCAATTCCAGAAATCGAACAACTTATACGTTTCTATTGTGAAAAATACTACGGCTAAAACATACAGCGCGTCCGGTTTGGTGTTATACGAAAACCAGTCGCTCCGCTCCGATGGTTTTCTTAACAACACGCAAACCGTCCGCGCTAGAGAGCCAAACAAATAATATTACTAACACTTTCTATGGTAGACGAACGTCAAGCACAGATACAAGGGATAATCGATACTTTCAAACCAACGTTTGAGGCTCATGGTGGTGGCGCTGAAATTGTCGCTTTAGAACCAGACGCTGTTGTGCTACGTATACTCGGCCACTGTAACAATTGCGCTCTGGCACCGCTGACATTCGGCCTAGGCATCGAAAAACTTATCAAAACCCAAGTCCCAAGCATTACCGAAGTCCGCTATACAAATTAGTTTCTTGTTGTCAGCTTGTCTGATATAATTAGAGCATATGGGAAAGCTCTATCAATACATCAAGATCGATCGAGACCTCTGCATTGGAGCTGCGAGCTGCATTGCTGTCTATCCAGAAATCTACGAGCTTGATGAAGAAGCCAAAGCCGTGCTCCTCAAGAAAGACGGCAGCATGAGCTCTGACTACACCCATATCAATCTTCTTAAGTGCGAAGAGGTTGACGATGACCAGTTACTACTATCCGCCCAAAGCTGCCCAACCGGCGCCATCTTTTTGTATGATGCGCAGGGCACACAACTCTATCCCGATTGATAAAACCCTTAACGGGGTTTTTAATTTTAGCCGAAAGGAGGAACCAAGGTATGTTCGAACGCCTGTTTTTGGATATATTGGGAGTCGTTGCACTTTTTGGACCAAACCGATGCCAAAAATGCGGTTGTTACAAAACGCCAACGGATCCTCTAACGGTCCATCACATCTACCCCCAAAGATTCTGGAAATCACCACTGTGCGTGCTGTTGATTACGCTTTGCCGCAAACATCACAATGAGCTTGAAAAGCTGATTCCAAAGCACCAGAAACTGTCGAATCGGCATTACAGAGCCATTGCTCGCGCGTATATCGGGCATAACTTCTGGATTGAGCGACGATGGCTGATCCGAACCCCACAGTTCAGCACTCGCATGGACTTCTTTGGGTGGTGGGTCTGCGTCTACTGTGGTAAAGATCAGTCCAACAAGCGTGAACGTTGTTGCAAGTGCAATCTTGAAAACACACTTGTGGCGGTAGATCCGCTGGAATACAGGGGAGAGAACCACAGGTACTGGCATCAATACCTTCATATGATGCAGAACCGAGAGCCTAACGCCGGCTAAAACGCACCAGGACGAGACCTGAGTGCGTTTTTCATTACCCCCAACCCTTTAAACACTGGGGGGACAGTGGGTTTGAGATACACAGCGCGTCGCACAATGTGTTATTGTCCGCCCGATTAGTCGCCAAATAATTAAGAGAAGTATGTGTGTACGAGAACAACAAACATCAATTTTATAACAACAGGCAGGCCTTCGCCATAAACCGGCGCAGAGAAGAAAAAGCAGAACAAGAATCCGAGAGAATTCAGAAGATACGAAGGGCTGAGTATTTAAAGAGCATGGGCAAAGAAGCGGAGGCGGAAAAAATGAAGGCAATTAAGAAAAAACCCAGACCTAAAATTACTAAAAGTCAGTAAGGAAGTCGTCTTCTGATGAGACGTTATTATCGTCAGTATTTCCTTGCTGTCTCTTGGCTAGTTTCTGAGCCTCATGTGCAGCAATATAGGCTTCATACTCTGGTTTCAAACTTTTAACCAATTCAGCGCGCGTCATACCCTTAGCCTCGGCAAGCTTATCAGCATAAAAGCGTTTCTTACTGTTTGCCTCTCCAAATACTGACAATGGGATTGTCTTGCGGCTAAGTGATTCTTTAACCATATCTTTACTTCCTTTAGCTTCTAAACAAATACTAAAAGAGCACTGTGGGCAGTCAAACTTTAGTTGCGCGAACTTAGCAATATCATCTTCATTAGCCATATGTATTTCTCCTAGCGTCTATAATCCAGTCCAGCTTAGATCCTGGACTGGGTCATGGGCACTAATAATTATTACGCGGTTATTATAGCTCATTCCAATAAAAAGAATAGGGTAGTGGCAATGTAACAAAAACCGACTAGGGCGTCAGTCTATCTGGCGGCTGTGAACGGGCAGACGCTAAGCTCAGTTTTTGTTATACTTAAGGCATGGATTTAAATGCTTTTAAATTAAGTACGCTCGGTATACATAAACAAGAGCTTGGAAAAGTATATAGTTTTATCGACTTCGGGAATGTCAACTATTGGTTTGAGCGTGATGAAAGAGGTGGGGAAAATAATGACATCTTGCCTGAGGGTAGTAAATTAATCGTAGATATAGAAAAACTAGGAGCCCTTTCTAAACTATTTTCTGAGCAATCGAGGTTCTACTTTGGATTAGATGATAAAAACAAAAAATCTATTCACATTATTTCTAAATCACGTAGATGTTTTGACTACACTGGGAGCAAACCAATACAATGGATTAAGCATTACGTTACTAAAACTGAAATTAAATCCGAAACCAGATCGATAAACGAAGACTTAGCCGGCAAATACATTTACATTCCAAAGTGCAATTTTGATGTAGAAATTTCTGTTGATGCACAAAAATTAATGGAATATTATGATACCTTTTGCATCTGGACCGGTGACTCAGATTTTGCGTATTTACTCGACTATCTTATTAAGAGAAAAAAGAAAATTATACTATTTAGTTCTGGTCACATAACTCATGAATTAAAAAGCAAGGCGAATATCCATATCAACGGTCAGCAAGTAAAAAAATACATTACTCGTATAATTGAAAAACCCCGCCTTTAGGGCGGGGTTTGAATCTCGGACCTACATCTGTAGGCAAGGTAGTTTTCACTACTGCCTTATTATAGTAAAAAATACATGGTAAGTCAATCGTATGTGGACAACCTATACCGAAGAATAGGGTATAAAGTAAGAGACAAATATTAAGAATAAGCATCGACTAGGGCGCATAGAGCGGCCATGAATGATAGGCAAAAGAAGGCAAACTTAGTAGTTTCGTTATTGACTTAGGTGGGGAATAGAGCATAAACACTCATGTTTCCATACACAGCGCGTCGCACAATGTATCTTAGACGACATGGTATATTACAGATATCTGTTATTTAGTTAAAAATCCGATTTTACAGCTAGCTCAAATCTGCCCTGTTTCTTCCTCTTTTTTCTCTCCCC
>JADZEH010000006.1 GCA_020850635.1 Candidatus Doudnabacteria bacterium
AAGAAATACATTGAGGAACAAGGAACCCATGAAGAACAGGAAGACAGTACTTTCTTGATCCTGAGTTAACTTTAAGTTAACACGGTCTCTCAAAACCTCTGGACTTCAGTCCAGAGTGGTTTAGCTAGATTTTTTAGTGAGGATGGCGTATACTATATATACATTATTATCTGAATTGATATGTCACACCTAAGCCCACAATTTGTTGAAGAGATGAATCAAGCCCTTTTGGCGCGCAAAGCTGAGCTCGAAGCAGATCTTAAAGGTATTCAACCACATACTGAACTGGGAAATGACTATGACTCCGACGCAACAGAAGTTCAACTTGATGAAGTTAATCGAGATTTAATTTCACGTATCACTGCTGACTTAGCCAAGATTGAAGTTGCGCTAGGTCGTGTTGCTGATGGTACTTATGGAGTTGATGCGGAAGGAAAAGAAATCTCTGAAGATCGTCTTCGCGCTATACCATGGGCAGACAAAGCGTTATAAAAGATATATTTAAAAACGAAAGAGTTCGCTCTTTCGTTTTTTGGTTTACAGGTTTGGTTTTGTTAGACCAGATTATTAAGTTTGTAGTTTTTCGTTTTGTGTCTGTAGCTCGTCATGTTGTTTTAAATGAAGAACAAATATTGGGAATTCAACTTCTTAAAAACTTCGACTTCGCGTTTAGTTTACGAGTGCCAGAACCAATTATATTTTTGATTTACATTGTAGTATTAGCTGTAATGTTGATTTACATCAAAAACAATTTTAGGACATTTGATGCAAAATCTATTTTAGCGTGGACTTTTATTGTGAGTGGAGCAATTTCCAATATTGTTGAACGAGTCATCTTTGGATACGTTAAAGATTTTATTTACATTGTAGGTGGAGGAATTTTTAACTTCGCGGATTTTTACATTTTGTTTGGTATCGCGTTGTTGTTTTATATAGAATTTCGTCGAGAAAAAATTTAGATTTTCTTGAACTTGGCTGTGATAGAGTTTGGGCATGACAGCAAAAGTATATTCAAGTACAGTTCTTGGTCTCGACGCAGTAACAATTGAAGTCGAATCAGATATCATAAATGGTTTGCCAGCCACGGTGGTTGTTGGTTTGCCAGATACTGCCGTGCAAGAGAGTAGGGAGCGCATACGTTCAGCCGTCAAAAATTCTGAGTTTGAATATCCTCAAACTCGTATTGCTATAAATTTGGCCCCAGCGGATGTCCAGAAAAATGGCAGTCATTTTGATGTACCCGTGGCGCTCGCTATTTTATTGGCGGCGAGGCAAATCAATTTTACTTCTGAGCGGAAGCTTTTTGTGGGCGAGCTGTCTTTAGATGGCTCAATACGCTCTGTGCCGGGAATTTTAGCAATTGCGATGCACGCAAAACACTCGGGATTTAAAGAGGTTTTTGTTCCAGCCACTAATGCCGCAGAAGCTGCTTTGGTGGAAAGTCTTACGGTTTATCCAGTCAAAAATTTTAAGCAGTTAGTAAATCATTTGGAGGGTCGTAGTCACATTGAGGCAAAAGAAAGCCTGTCTGATCAGTCTTCCTACGCAAATATAGATCCAGTCGTCGACATGAAAGATATCGCTGGACAAGAACCTGCTAAACGAGCGCTAGAAATAGCGAGCGCGGGACTGCATAACGTCTTGCTTCATGGACCTCCTGGTTCTGGTAAAACTTTGCTTGCACGAGCACTTGCTGGAATTCTCCCAAACTTAGTTCAGTCTGAAGCTTTAGAGCTGACGAAGATTTATAGCATTGCTGGAAAGTTGAAAGGTTCAGTGATTACTTCACGACCAGTCAGAAGTCCTCATCACACAACGTCACACGTGGCGTTGGTTGGTGGTGGGAGCGTGCCGCGTCCAGGAGAAATTACTTTAGCTCATCGCGGTATCTTGTTCTTAGATGAGTTCCCAGAATTTTCACGACATGTCCTCGAAGCGTTACGCCAACCTCTTGAAGATGGTGTGGTCACAGTAGCGCGTGCTAAAAACACATTAACGTTCCCTGCAAAGTTTATGTTAGTTGCTGCTTTAAACCCTTGTCCTTGTGGTTACTTGAATGATGTCACCGAACGTTGTCATTGTAGTCTGGGTGAAGTTGGAAGATATCAGAAAAAAATCTCTGGTCCATTAATCGACAGAATCGATTTGCATGTTGAAGTTCCGAGATTACCGTTTGAAAAAATCATGCACACTACCGTGTCCGAAAACTCTCTGACCATAAAGGAACGAGTTGAACGAGCGCGAGCTCTGCAGTATCAGCGTCTTGGTAGTGGCAAAACAAATAGTGAGATGTCGATTGTTGATATTAAACAGTTTTGCAAACTGGATTCGACATCACATGACTTACTCAAACAAGCTGCGAAGCAATATGCTTTGTCGGGTCGTAGCATCCATCGAGTTTTAAAAGTTGCAAGAACGATTGCTGATTTAGAAAATAGTGAAAATATTATTGTGCAACATTTAGCTGAAGCCTTGCAGTACCGACCGAAGACCGAATAGGCTATAATGTAGGCATGACTCAAAAAGTACGAAAAGCTATTATTCCAGCGGCAGGTTTTGGAACTCGGTTTTTACCAGCAACCAAGGCCATGCCTAAGGAAATGTTGCCGATTGTCGATAAGCCAATTATCCAGTATGTGGTTGAAGAAGTGGTCGCCTCGGGGATTGAGGATATCATTATTGTCACTGGCTGGCATAAGCGAAGCATTGAAGACCATTTTGATTATCCATTTGAATTAGAAAAAAGGTTAGAAGAAGCCGGAAAGCACGAACAAGCCGATGAACTTAGACGGATTGCCAATATGGCAAACTTTATTTACATTAGGCAAAAGGGGAGTTATGGAAACGGCACTCCAGTATTAAATGCTAAGCATCTCATTGGTGACGAACCTTTTGCTGTAGTTTGGGCTGATGAGTTCATTCAATCTAGTCCGCCTCGTCTCAAGCAGATGCTGGATGTCTGGGATACTCATCAAAAACCAGTGATTTCAGGGGTTAGAGTTCCTGAGAATTCAGTAAGTAAGTACGGAATCGCTGATATCTCAGAAGTCGAGCCAAACGTATTCAAAGTTAATAATATAGTAGAGAAACCCGAGGTTGGTACTGCACCATCAAATTTGGCCATGATTGGGGCATACATTATGCCACCACGACTTTTTGACTTGCTCAAGGAGTTAAAGCCTGGTAAGGGTAACGAAATTTGGCTTACCGATGCCATAAATCAGCTGATCACAGAGCAAGATGTTTATGCGTTAGAGATCCAAAATGGTAAATATTATGATACTGGGAATAAGCTTGAGTATTTAAAAACGGTGGTTGAATTTGGTCTAAAACATGATGATCTCCGAGCCGACTTCGCTGAGTATCTTAAAAACATAAAGTTGTAAAACCGCCACCCGTGCCATAGGCGGTTTTATTTTGTGGTATAATAAAGGTCAGGAAATAGAAAAACAATGAAATCAAAAATAAAACTTGTCGCGGCTGTTCTGGCTATCTCAACATTGTCACTTGGTTGTGGCGGTGGATCTAAAAACTCGGTAAATCAAGAGGTAACGTTGCGTTACTGGCGACCTTTTGGTGACTCTCAAGAAATGTTGACGTTGATTAATGAGTATGAAGACAAGCATCCCAACGTCCGCATTGAATATACAAAGAAAAACATCGATACTTATGAAGATGATTTGTTAGACGCACTCGCAAGTGGTAATGGGCCTGACGTCTTTGCTATAAATAATAGTTGGACTCCGAAGTACCTTGATAAAATTGTTCCAGCACCAACCCAACTCATCACCTACCGTAATTACAAAGACACGTTTGTGGATGTGGTTGTGAAAGACTTCACGAAGAATGAAGAGATTTATGGCGTTGCCTTATCAGTTGATTCACTTGGTTTGTTCTACAACAAAGATTTAATGGGGACAGCTGGTATTGCCACCCCACCCAAGACTTGGACTGAATTACAAAACGATGTACAAGTTATTACAACTCAAGATCGTACCGGTTACTTTACTCGAAGTGGTGTAGCGATGGGTTTAAATATCAATGTCAATCGTGCGGTTGATATTTTGTATCTATTAATGCTTCAGCGTGGAGTTATCCCATGGAGCTCTGATGGTCTTCTGCCAACATTCGGTCAGTCGGTAAGTGTGAACGGTTCCTTTAGTGAACCAGGAAACGATGCTCTAAAGTTTTATACAGACTTTGCTAACCCTGCAAGCAGTTATTATAACTGGAACGCAAGTAGCGATTATTCTATTGATGCGTTTGCTAACGGACGAGCAGCTTATTTATACAGTTACTCGTACACTCGAGATACTCTAAAACAAAAAGCGCCAAATTTGAATTATGATGTTGCCGCTGTTCCTCAGCCAAACTTAGATCAGCCCGCCGTGAACTTTGCGAATTATTTCGGTGAAGTTGTAAACAAGCAAACTAAAAATAAAGAGTGGGCATGGGATTTCCTCAATTTTATTTCATCTAAAGACTCACTTGATAAATATTACGCTCAATACAAATATCCTTCGAGTCGCAAAGATTTAATTGAGCTCCAAATTACTGATCCGGAAATTGGGGTTTTTGCTCACGCTAACTTAACCGCAAAGTCTTTTTACAAACCTGATCAGGAACGGTTCGATGCTATCATTGGCACTATGATTGATAACGTGATTTTGCGTGGAACAGATATTTTTGATGCCATTAACCAAGCGGAAAGCCAAGCGGCAACCTTAACTCAAGTACGATAATGAAGGACTTTTTCGTCAAAACTTTGTTAGCACTGTCTGCAGTTACGACACTGTTTAGTTTTACTTTAATGCCAAGTTCTGTCCTGGCCCAGGGGTTGGTCCCATGTGGTAATGGTGAGTATTCTTACGATGCCACGCAGCCTGGGGCTACACCTCCAGCTAATAGTGGCGCCACAGACAAAATGTGTACAGTGACTGACTTGTTTCGCATCGTAGTTATTGTTACAAACTTTTTGATTGCTTTTGCTGGGTTGATTGCAGTGGTTATGATCGTTGCCGGGGGTTTGAAGATGGTGACTTCTGCTGGGAATCCAACTGCCTATGGAGCAGCTAAAAAATCGATGTTAAATGCTGTGATTGGTTTTGCTTTAACTTTTTTGGCTTTCATGCTCGTCAATACTTTGTTAACCACTCAACTTGGTCTTGAAATTAAAGATGGTGGAAATATCTTCACAAACACAGTCGACTTTATTAGAGGTTCTGGTAGCTCAGCACCACCTAAAAATCCATAATTAAACATATGATGAAAATTTTAAAGTCTTTGCTTGTTACTGTAGCTAGCGCCTTAGTCTTTATTGGTTATGGTGCTCCAGTGGTTAAAGCACAAACCCCATGTGATTTATCAAAAGCTTTTTTTGCTGGCACAATGTATTTTACTCCTGTGGCGGTAAGCCCAGATGAACCTTTGAATGTTGCTATGTCAGCAAGTTTTTCAAAACCAGCAGATAAAGCAAACTGTTCGACAGATAAGATTTATTTTGTTGTTGCGTATACGGGAAATGTCGGTTCGGTTAGGGCTTCTGTAACCAAAGAAGTAAAAGTTAATATGACTAATAATGCCGCAAACGCCAGAACTGATTTTCAAAGTTTTCGACAACTCAGCGGAGCTACTCTTCCTGCCGGACAAAGTGGATCACTTACTGTAAGGTTGTCGATTGTGGACAAGAATCTTGCAACCAGCGCTGAAAATTTTCTTACTGAAAAGAGTACAATTATTACGACAGCTGTAACTGGTAATGATTCGGGCGGTGATACTGGGGACGTAAATGGTAATAATTTAAATCCCCCTCCTGGCAGTTCTGGTAACAATACAACTAATTCTGGCTCGGCGGATGTCGGTAAATCATTTTACAATCCGATTACTATTAACAGTATCCCTGAGTTTATAGTTCGGATTATAAATATTCTCTTACTCTTAACAGGAATGCTCGCTGTACTGTTTATAATAATTGGCGGGTTGCGATACATTACGTCTTCTGGTAACCCCCAAGCCGCGACAGCTGCCAAAAACACGATACTTTATGCTATTCTTGGTTTAACGTTTGCTATTCTGTCTTATGCTATTGTAAATGTCTTGACTAACGTGCTTATCAACAAGTAGTAGGGGATTTATATTTGGTGTGGTATACTATATTTATTGTATGAACCTTATAGCTTATCTCAGCAATTGAGAGGGGGTGAACACAGCTTGAAACAAATAGTAAAAAACATAAAATTTCTGTACATCGCGCAAGTCGTTTTCTTAGTCATGATAATGACAGCTCCTTTCGCGGTAATGGCTCAGCTACAGATTAATGACCCGCAGCTTTGTCAGGGTACTGGTCTGAATTGTGAGGTCCGTGATGCTAATACGTTAATTCGTACTGTCATTAACTGGCTTCTAGGTATCACATTTGGTATCGCCGTCTTGTTTCTTATCATCGGTGGTTTCCGATATATTACCTCCGCTGGTAATCCCGATGGTCAGACAAAGGGTAAGCAGACCGTTATTAATGCCCTTATTGGTATCGTGATCATTGTTCTCTCATACGTAATTGTGAATGTCGTTGCTAACCTAGTCTCAGGACGCAGCGGTAGCACTGCTCCGTAAACACTTAACTAGCTCTCGCTTATGGCGGGGGTTAGTCCCGAGCATCGTAAGTATACGGTTTTCGGGACTAACTAAATTATTTATATGATAAAGCAAAAATTAACTCGCTTCGTACAAGTTCTCGGATTAGTAGTTTTACTTTCTGCTCCAATGCTTGCGGTACCTGCTCTAAGCCATGCTCAGTCGGGTCCAAACTTGGGATTAGATCAAATTCAGAGAGACACTAATCTTCCTGATTGGAATGTGAGGCAGGGAAGTGGTGCGGATTCTGTAGTTTTAATCATCACTCAGGTAATCAAGATTTTACTATTGATTGCTGGATCAGTTGCCATTCTGTTTATTATCATTGGTGGTTATCAGTATCTAACCTCTGGAGCAAATCCAGATGGTGCTAAGAAAGGTAAGACGACAGTTGTTAACGCGCTCATTGGTATTATCGTGATTGTTCTTTCTTATGTCTTGGTTACAGTTGTCGCAAACTTGGTAAGCAGAAATCCATAATTTATGTTTGGTCAGATTTTATCAAAGAGTATCATCCTGTTTGTTGGGGCGGTGCTCTTTTTTTCTCCGGTTATAGTTGAAGCTATTGATTGTCCTCCTGGGTTTACACCAAAGGAGCAACTGTGTGTGGCCAATAACCCATTTCAAGGGACTGGTATTGCTAGTGCTCAAAAAGCCGATGTGGTCGTATTGCAAGTTATTAAAACCTTACTTCTTTTTTCAGGAAGTCTAGCGATTTTGTTTGTAATAATTGGCGGGTTTAAGTATATAGGTTCGCGGGGTATTCCAGAACTTGCCAAAAAGGGCAAATCTACTATTGTGTATGCTTTGGTAGGACTGGCCGTAGTAGTAATGTCCTACGTGATTGTTCTGATCATAACAAATTTTTTAAAGGGCCTTAACTGAAACACAAAAAGACTGCTGAAAAGCAGTCTTTTTTCTATGGTCAAAGTCAGTGAATCCTGCTACAATAGCTATGTTTTACCGCATTTTTATTAGCCGGGGTGGCGAAATTGGCAGACGCACCAGCCTTAGGAGCTGGCGCCAGAAATGGCGTGGAGGTTCAAGTCCTCTCCCCGGCACCAACCTTGTTTTAGGGGCTGGAACTAAGTATACTGAAGGAACTAACAACGTAATTTAAGATTTATTTTATGGGAAAAATTGTTAAAAATATTGTATTAATTCTTATTGGATTTTTGATCATTTCAGGAATTGTCGCGGCTTTTTCTCGCGAAACTAAAGAGCAGGAAGTTGCTCTTTCTGAAATTGCCACAGCGGTTCGTGAAGATAAAGTGAAGAGCGTAGACATTAGTAGAGAAACGGTTAAGGCTGAATACAAAGATGACTCCACAGTGCGCATCGCGACTTTAGGGGCAGGGACAGAATTCACTACTTTCTTGATTGATAGTGGGGTTGAGACTGAAAAAATTCAAAACTTAAATATCGAGTACAAGAACGATAGCACAGCTGCCAGTCTCGCTGGAGCAATTCTTCCGTTCCTGATTCCATTTGTGCTTATTGCTCTATTTATTTATTTCTTGATGCGCCAAGTTCAAGGGACAAACAATCGCGCTTTAACTTTTGGACAGAGCTCAGTGAGATTGTCTGATGAGAAAAAGAATAAAGTTCGTTTTTCAGATGTCGCTGGTGCAAAAGAAGCTAAGGAAGAACTGGAAGAAATAGTTCAGTTCTTAAAATTCCCACAAAAGTTTTTGTCACTAGGTGCTAAAATTCCAAAAGGTGTTTTACTTCTTGGGTCTCCGGGTGTTGGTAAAACTTTACTTGCTCGCGCCGTTGCCGGTGAAGCTAACGTACCCTTCTTCCACATCTCTGGTTCAGAGTTCGTAGAAATGTTTGTCGGTGTTGGTGCAAGCCGTGTTCGCGATCTGTTTAAGAAAGCCAAAAAGAACGCGCCGTGTATTGTGTTCATCGATGAAATTGATGCTGTTGGTCGCCAACGTGGGACAGGTGTTGGTGGTGGTCATGACGAACGCGAACAAACTCTAAACCAAATTTTAGTTGAGATGGACGGGTTTGAAACCGATACTAACATTATCGTAATTGCCGCAACTAACCGACCAGATGTACTCGACCCAGCTTTGCTTCGTCCAGGGCGTTTTGATCGCCAGGTTATGCTCGACTTGCCTGATATCAAAGATCGCGAAGCTATCTTAGAAGTGCATAGTGCTAACAAACCGATGGCCGCTGAAGTTGATTTTCATAAGATTGCCCAACGCACCCCTGGTTTTTCTGGAGCGGACTTAGCCAACGTGATTAACGAAGGGGCTATTCTAGCCGCACGTACAGACAAGAAGCAAATTACAAACGAAGATCTTAAAGAAGCTATCGAAAAAGTGATGATGGGGCCTGCGCGCAAGAGTCATATTTTCTCAGATAAAGAAAAAAAGATTACAGCGTATCATGAAGGGGGTCACGCTTTGGTTGGTGCCGTTTTGGCAGAATCAGATCCTGTTCATAAGGTTACTATTCTTTCTCGCGGACAAGCTGGGGGATACACGCTATCACTTCCAAACGAAGATCGTCATTTGCACACTCAACAAAGTTATTTGGATCAAATCGCAATGGCCCTCGGTGGTTACGCTGCCGAAAAATTAGTATTTAACGAGCTAACTACTGGGGCAAGTAGTGATTTAAAGAAAGCTACCGCATGGGCACGTAAGTTAGTGACTCAGTTTGGGATGAGCGACGCCGTTGGTCCAGTTGTTCTCGGTGAGGGTCATGAGAATGTTTTCTTAGGTAGAGATATTGGTGAACAAAAGAACTACAGCGAATCTACTGCCCAGAAAATTGATGCTGAGGTTCGTCGCATTTTAGTAGATGCAGAAATCCGAGCCACAGAACTGATGACTAAGCATCGTACTTATCTCGATACGATTGCCGATCGTCTTGTAAAAGAAGAAACTCTAGAACAAGATGCGTTTGAAGAAATTGTGAAAGATATTTTGCCAGCTGGGAAGAAGCGCGTTCCAGAATTTGAGGAATCACCAGCTGAAGTAGGAGCCTAGAATGCCGTATTCACGGATTCTAAAATTAGCCTTTACGTTAACCATAAACCACCCACGGCTGTGGTTTTTTGGTTTGCTTTTAGTTGGTGGTTTTAATGCGGTCTTGCTTCATATTTTGGGGGTGGCTTCCTCTGGTTCAGATGCGACAATTGCTTTTGTCAGAATCTTTGATATTGAAACTCAGAGTGGTCTATTAATCGCTGCTGGGGTGATAGTGATTATTGGGATTGTGATTAGTAATGTCGCGAGAATTATCGTTATTCATTCAGTGCTCAAAACCTTAAATGCGGAAAAAGGTCCTCGTGATTTTTTAAAACTTGAGTGGTTGGAGCAGATTGCTGATTTTGATGACTCAAAACAAATCCCTGCTTCTGCTGTCGTAAGGCGAAGTTTAGTCTCAACAATTGTCGCTAGTGTTTGTGCTAATTTGTTTATCTTGATTGCAATCGTGGTTATTGGTAGTCCTCAACTCTTGTTTGCGACTCAAGGGTTTAGGTTTTCATTGATCACTCTAGCTTTATTGTTACCATTGTCATTTTTGGCACTGTGTATCAATCTCTTTCCACCATACTTCTCAATTATTTTTAATCGGTCTATTTCAGACTCCTTTCGGTTGGCTTATGATTTAGTCGTGAAAAAATGGCGAGAGATTATTGGTTTTATGATCGTTTTGTTAGTTCTTTACTGCATCGGATTTAGTATTGTGTTCACGGTTAGCCAGTATGTTCAGTCAGCCGTGCAATATATTTTTGAGATTTTTGCCCACTTGGGTTTTTTCTCTATATCTGCTATTATATCCCCAGTTCGCACTAGTGGTATTGTAGTTTCGTGGTTGTTACTCGCGGTTTTAAATGTTTTCGCGAATATTTCTGTGCTCTTGATGTTTATCTATTTAATGAAACCAAGTGACTCAGAATACGCCACAGGTTTTACGAAGGCTTACGGAATACCACATCACGTCGGCACGAAGTAAGTATCCGATCCGCGACCTAAAAGGGCTCCCAAATTACTTGATCACCTTAGTGGTTTTAAAAAGATTTCTGAAGTCTTTTTAAAACAATAGAGATAAGCAATTTGGGAAAGAGGAGTACTTTACGGAGACATCATTACATTTTTGAAATGCGATGATGTCGTAATAAAGTACGACGAGGACGATTAGCTCAGGGGTAGAGCATCTCTTTGACGTAGAGAGGGCCAGTGGTTCGATTCCACTATCGTCCACCAGAATGGTAAAAGCCCGGTATCGGGCTTTTAAAATATCTATATGACAGGTACGAAAAAATTTACTCGAACAATTGAAGATTTTACTTGTGATAAATGCGGTTTTTCGGTGGTTGGTTCAGGTTACACAAATCATTGCCCTAAATGTCTATATAGCAAGCACGTAGATATTAATCCTGGAGACAGAGCAGAAGCCTGTGGTGGTCTTATGAAGCCAACTTCGGTTTTTACCAAGAACGGTAAGTCAGTAATCATTCATAGGTGTGAGGTTTGTGGATTTGAGCGCAACAACAGCTCAAGCCCTGATGACAGTATTGATGCGCTGGTGGCTTTAGCCGCAAGCAGCGCTTAATGATTGCAAATCAGCCTTATTTTTGATAAGCTTGAGTTAGTTTAGTTCATATTTATGCCCGGAATTACTAAAGAACAAATTGAAGCCTTGGTCGGTCATCAAGTAAATGACTTAGATATTTATTTATCAGCCTTTACCCATCGATCTTATTTAAACGAGAACCGCGCGTTTCATTTACCGCACAATGAACGCTTGGAGTTTTTAGGTGATGCCGTGCTAGAACTGGTAGCGACAGAATATTTGTATCGTAATTATCCTCATTCAGAAGGAGAGCTGACAAACTTTCGTAGCGCTTTAGTGAACTATAAAAAATTATCAGAAATTGCTGGTCGGTTGGGTCTTGAGAAATTTTTACAAATGTCCCGAGGAGAAGCCAAAGACACTGGTCGGGCTCGTCAGGTTATTTTAGCTAATGTTATCGAAGCTTTAATTGGCGCTTTATATTTAGACGCCGGTTATGAACCTGCTGCAAAGTTTATCGAAAAAGAAGTTTTAATCGAACTAAAAGATATTATTGAACATGGGTCGTATTTAGATCCAAAGAGTAAGCTTCAAGAGTTGGTTCAGGAAAAGAAAGGGATTACACCCACGTATGGTGTTGTGTCAGAAAGCGGTCCTGATCACGACAAGGTTTTCGTTGTGGCTGCGTTCATAAATACTGAAGAAATTGGTCGTGGAAGTGGGCCATCTAAACAGGAAGGGGAAATTGCTGCAGCTGAAGATGCTTTACAAAAGGGTAATTTCTAGTTTATCCACAAAACTCATTGACCCCGACGTAGCCCAGTGATAAGATTTCTATAGAATGCATTCCAATACAAATCACAAAATAAAAGTCGTAAAAAATACCTCAGCGTCCTAAGGGCGCTGGGGTATTTTTTTAGGGTTTTATTCCGGGTTTTATAAGGAGGAGCCATGGAAAAGAAAAAAGACGTTCTCGTCGGAGTTTGTGGTTGTGGAGAATTCGTCAAAATCGGCTCTAGTGATGTGTTTGATTCGGGTGAATGGGTTTCGACTTGGTCTATATCACCAATCTTGATAGACCAGCTGGATGTGGCGAAGCAAGTCAGTGAGAGCGTTCCGATGTCTCGTTGCAACAAATGCGTTGAAGCCACGATGAGCGGGGCTCTCCAGCAGTATATATCGCGAACGAGTCGAGGCGTGGAAGTTTTGACGACCTACCCCAAGCGGGCGGCGTCCTCAAAGGAGTGATATCACTCCTTTTTATGTTATAATAAAAGGGCACATTTTTCTTTCTGAAACACAATTCATGTATTTAAAAAGGTTAGAAATTCAAGGCTTTAAATCGTTCGCTCGAAAAACTACGTTAGAGTTTGAACAGGGAATTACGGCCATTGTTGGTCCTAATGGCAGCGGCAAAAGTAATGCCGCTGATTGTTTACGATGGGTTTTGGGTGAGCAAAGCGCCAAGCTCATGCGTGGTAAGAAAAGCGATGATGTTATTTTTGCTGGTTCGGACAAAAAGGTTCGGGCTGGTTTTGCTGAAGTCTTCGCTACGTTTGATAATCGTGATCATAAAATTCCCGTTGATACGAGTGAAGTTAGTATTGGGCGTCGTGTCGATCGAAGCGGTGAGAGTGAATATTTACTCAACGGTCAAAAAGTTCGCTTACTCGATATTATTGATTTAGTGTTGAAGAGTAATATTGGAACGTCTCGTTATACCGTTATTGGTCAGGGGACAATTGATCAAATGATTTTGTCTGGCCCGGCGGAGATCAAAAATTTATTAGATGAAGCTAGTGGGGTCAAAACCTATTACATGCGTCGCGACAAAACCCTCCGTCGCTTAGAACAAACCGCTCAAAATTTGATGCGTGCCGAAGACCTTATCGCCGAAATCGAACCTCGTTTGAAAAGTTTGCGTCGTCAGGCTAAGCGCATGGAAGCTCGGGCCGAGTTTGAAATTGAATTAAAGACTTTGCAGCGTGAATGGTTTGGTGGCCAGTACTGGAGTTTGAACGCATCTCTTGCTGGGCTAGCAGAGCAGATTAAAACTTTTGAAACCGAGAAGCATCGCATGCACTCCGAGATTGAAGCTTTACGGGTCTCTATTGAAAAGCATGAAGGCTCAGGTTCGGAAGACTTAAAACGATACAAAGCCGTTCAAGAAGAGTTAGCTGATTTACAAAATAGCAAAAACAAATTATTAGAAAATTTGAGTTTAGTTCGAGGGAAGATGGAAAGTCAAAAAACAACGGCTTCATCAGATCCTAAATCGTTAGAGATTTCATTTCATGGCATCACTCGCAAATTAAAGGAGACCCAGGAACAGTTTACATCTGAATCAAGCGAGCTGGAGAAGTCTAAGGAGCGAACAACCAAGCTGGCCGAATTACTTCGCCAAGTTAATGTTAAGCTGGATCATATCTACGCTAGTTTGTCCTCCCCAATTGCGGTTGACTTCGAAGCGGTAAGAATTGAACTTGATTCTTTGGAGAATATTTTAAATGAGTTCATTGGAACTATTAATGAGGCAAAAGAAGTTTCTGATATTCATCATCACGCCACCAGTTTTAAATCACACTTCAGCAAATTTAAAGATACCACTCACGAATTACTTCAAAATCCAGCTGCATCACACGCTAAGTTACAACAAGATTTACAGGATTTAGTAAAACAAAAAGATGAACTGACCGAACAGCTTAACAACGCTCAAATTCTGGCTTCAAAACACGAGATGTCCAAGGAATTTTTAGCTCGCCAGCTCGAAGAGTTAAAACAGCAGGAGCTCAATGGCCGTCTTGAGTTAAAGAAAGCCACCAGTGTCACCAGTGATGAGTTTTGGCAAAGCTTAGTTGCTGAAGAGGCTAAAATTCAGAAGGAATTGGAAGTTTTAGGTGCTGGTATGGTCAAGCTTCAAGCTTCTTTGGAAGAATTTTATGTCACCGAAAGTCAGACCAAGCAGTCTATCACTGAAGCGGATAGACAGTTACGGTCAAAGCAGGGTGAACTCGATGCTCTAAAAGACCGAGAGACTTTATCCCAAGTTGAAAAAGCCAAACTCGATACTCAGATGCAACAAGTTGTGTCCGAGATGCATCAGCAGCTTGGTGCGGAAGGGGCTGCCGAAGTCACACGAAACAAAGTTGTTATTACAGCAAGTGGTTTGGAAGAAAAAATTAGCAAACTCAAGAACCAACTTGAGATGATTGGTGGGGTGGATGATTTAACTTTGCAAGAATACAAAGAAACTGAATCTCGCCACACTCACTTGAGTGAGCAAGTTGCTGATCTGAAAAAGGGTATGCAAGACTTACGTCAGATTATTGATGAACTTGATGAACACATCAAAGTAAAATTTAATGAGTCGTTCCATTTAGTGAACACCCAGTTCGAACAGTACTTCCGCATGTTGTTTAATGGTGGTCGCGCCTATCTTTCGATAGTTCGTGGTAATGAAAAAGAGAAAGAGGCGGAAGAACTAGAGGCGGAAGATGACATTCAAAACGAGGGCTTACGTCCTGAAGAAAAGATTGTTCAGAAATACGAGAAAGGTGCGTTGAATATTGTGGGGGTTGATATCAAAGCCACACCACCAGGGAAAAAGTTATCGAGCATCCAGGCGTTATCGGGCGGGGAACGTGCTTTAACCTCAATTGCTTTGCTTTGTAGTTTGTTAACATGTTTCCCCTCACCATTCGTCGTACTCGATGAAGTTGACGCAGCACTTGATGAAGCTAATACTATTCGTTTCGGACAAATTCTCGGTACGCTTAGCCATCAAACTCAATTTATTACGATTACGCATAATCGCGAAACCATGGCTAAGTCGAATACACTTTATGGTGTAACCATGGGTGATGATGGTATTTCAAAATTGCTCAGTATCAAACTGGAACAAGCTAAAGTTTTCGCGAAATAAAAATCAGATATGGTTTTTGAAATAGTTTCAGCATTAACAGAACTATTGGTCCGGGTCATTTCCCACTTTGGGTACCCGGGCTTGTTTTTGTTAATGGCTCTTGAGTCGGCCGCTATGCCTATCCCATCAGAAATAGTTTTACCGTTCTCAGGATTTTTAGTTTCGGAAGGACGGTTCACGCTTTCTGGCGTAGCGATCACTGCGGGATTAGCTAGTGCGCTTGGCTCGGCGATTACATATATGCTTGGTAAGCATGGTGGGCATTCATTTGTAAACAAGTATGGGAAGTACGTGTTGCTCACACCTCACGACATCGAAATGACAAATCGATTCTTTTCTAAGTTTGGTTTAGCTGCTGCGTTCCTTGGCCGCTTTGTTCCAGTAGTCAGAGCTGTTGTCTCGATTCCTGCTGGTATTGCCCGAGTTCCATTTATTCCTTTTTTGATGTATTCGTTTGCGGGTTCTCTGCTTTGGGGTTATTTGCTCGGTTATTTAGGCTTGAGCTTGGGTCCTCGTTGGTTTGAGCTTCGTGACCGTTTTCACTGGGTTGATTATGTGGTCTTGGCGATGTTCGCAGTGTTAATTATAGCCTTAGTTACTCGTCGTATTAGGCAAGGGCGTACTCTTGACCAAACCGGTTCAAAGTGGTAAGATATTGAAGCTAACTTACTAAATAGATTACTGCAAAACATGTTAATGATTCGTTTACAAAGAGCTGGTAAAAAGAACAAACCCGAATATCGGGTGATTTTGGCTGAAAAAGCTGCAGCCGTAAACAAGAAGTTCATCGAAATTCTTGGTAACTACAACCCTCACTCTAAAACGTTACAAGTAAGAGACCAGGAACGTTTGACTTACTGGTTAGAACAACGGGTTGCGATGTCTCCTACAGTTCATAACTTGTTTGTCTCACAGAATATCATTACCGAAAAGAAAACTAAATCCTTTTCCATTCCAAAGAAGCCAGTTGAGGCTGTCGCTGAAACTCCAGCACCTGCAACTGATGCTGCTCCTGCTGAGACAGTAGAAGCTCCGGCTCCTGAAGCCGAGGCTCCTGTCGAAACCCCGGCAGAAGTTGCCGCTGAAGTCCCAGCTGAAACTCAAAGTTAATCACAACCGCCATATGGCGGTTTTTGATTGACACTAAGCGGAAGTTTGTTATACTTGTATCAAGATAGACGGCTCAGTGAAAAGGTCGAAGCCAAAGTAGTACTATCAGAAATGTTCCGAACATGGAAAAAGATCAAGAATTTGTTGAATACATTGTAAAGGCCTTAGTGGATAATCCTTCAGACGTTCGCACAGAACGGGCAGTTGATGAAATGGGTGTATTGATCACCTTGTTTATCAATCCTGCTGATATGGGTACTGTAATTGGCCGCATGGGTCAGACTGCGAAAGCGGTTCGTACATTGCTTCGCGTTGTTGGTGCTAAGCACAAAGCTCGTGTTAACTTAAAGATCAATGAACCGGAAGGTTCTCATCGCAATCGTGATGCTGGTCATCAAGCTCCACAAGCTGCTGCACCAAGCAATGACAGCACCGAGTCAATGGATGACTTTACTCTCTAGTAACTTCATTTGAATCAAAATAAAAATCCGCACAACTTTTTGCTGCGGATTTTTATATGCATAACTGGTATACTATATATATGAAAAAGATGCGCATCAAAGTAATTACCTTGTTTCCCGAATTTATCGAACACTATTTGTCGTTCGGGATTGTTAAGCGTGCCGTGGCGAAAAAGATAGTTACGTTTGAGGCCGTTCAGCTACGTGATTTCGGCTTAGATGCACGCGGTACAGTTGATGATCGTCCCTATGGTGGCGGTTTGGGTATGGTGCTTCGCCCTGATGTTTTGTACAAAGCGATCAAAAAAACTCGTGGTACTAGCAAGAAAACTCGAGTGATTATGCTTTCCCCACAAGGGAAGCAGTTTAAACAGAAAGATGCTCAGCGCTTGGCAAAATATGATCAATTGATATTCGTCAGTGGTCGCTACGAAGGTTTTGATGAGCGAGTTCGCTCTTTTGTTGACGAAGAACTCTCAATTGGCGATTATGTTTTGATGGGTGGGGAATTACCAGCTTTAGTTATTAGTGAAGCGGTACTGCGAATGATTCCCGGAGTTCTTGGTAAGCTTGAATCTGGTGATGCTGAGTCATTCACAGAGTCGATGCTGGAATATCCTCAATACACTAAGCCAGAAGTTTTTGAAGTTGGAAAGAAAAAAATGCGAGTACCAAAAGTGTTGTTAACTGGACATCATGGTAATGTCGATCAGTGGAGGAAAGATGAAGCCATGAAGCGGACGAAAAAAAGACGGCCAGACTTATTAAAAAAATAAACGGGAGATCCAGTTGCAAATTGGATTCCCGTTACTGCACTACAGCCAGAGGTTACTGATACGAGTAGTATCTCACTGCCGGCTCCTGCCGATCCTTCAATCGACGCTCACTGCCTCCTACTTATTCTGCGCATAACAGCTCCCTCAGGCGTCACCGCGGGGGGTCGGACCCCTGAACCACCACTTGGACGGCGCTTCTGCAGTAGCTGGAGTATATCAACTCAAAATTATCATGTCAATGCAAAATAAAAAATACAATTTTACAGTTGATGCGCTAAAAACGCGGCTTGATAAATATTTAGCAGAACAACTGCCAGCGATTTCACGTGCCCACATTCAAAAAGATATTGAAGCTGGAAAAGTTTTGGT
>JADZEH010000037.1 GCA_020850635.1 Candidatus Doudnabacteria bacterium
CAGTGTTTGCGGGGAGAATCATGATCCCGTCGCCGGGTTCGTTGGCCAAACTAAGCTCAAATTCAGCGCAGATCATGCCCTGACTTTCAACGCCGCGGATCTTGGCAGTGCCGAGCGTAAAGCTTTCGTGTTCGTCCGAGTGGATGTTTTTGGGAATGACTGCACCGGGTAAGGCCAACGCAACAACATCACCTTCATTGAAGTTGAAAGCGCCACAAACGACCGGATAAATTTCTTTACTACCATCGTTTAACGCCACAACTTGCAAACGGTCGGCATTAGGATGTTTTTCAATCCGTGTTACTTTCGCGGTAATGATGTTTGTGAATTCATGTTTGGTTGTTGGTGTGGTAGATCGAGAGAAAAGTTTTCGTAAGAAGTTCATGAGTTTAGTATAAATGACAATCTTCACTTTCGGTACAGATAATTCCGGTTGCACCAGTCGATGGATTTTCAATTGTGGTTTTAAGAGTAAAGCTATCTTTGTTTGCAGACACAGTGTAAATATAATCAGTGCCAGCGGGGTCTTTGGGAATACTTTCGATGTAATTTGGCGCTAAATCGGTTTTGTAAGTGTTGGTGGCAGGAAAAACGTAACCCGTATCGCCTGTGACAAAAGCCGCGGAGTATTGGAGTAGCGCGTTTCGTAAGTTTTCCATGTCTGTCATGCGCTTTTCGTTATTTAAGCCCACAGATTGTTTGCCGGCATCACGTTCGGCGTTGGCCGCATCGTACTTTACAAGTTGCTTCGCAGTTTCGCTGTAGTAGTTTAATGTAAAGTCTTGGTTGTTGTCTTCCGGAGTATATCTATAAACAAAAGGCGCAACGTTAACCGGATCGGTATAGTTAGTGGCGATTTGGTTGTATGGCTTTATAGCTGCCATCATTTCACTAAAAGTTTTCACGGCAGGATACGATTGCTTATCTGCTTTGTAGGCGAGTAGTGCTGCCCCAATTTTTTTAATGTTGGCCAATCGTTGAGTATCACGATCTAGCATTGCCTGAGGTGTAGCGCTGACCCCAGCAGGAAGCACGGCTTCGACTTCTTCAATTTCTACTTGTTCAACGTAGTCGTAACGGGATAACGCAAATTCAGCTAAAGTTTTGATGGTTGGTTGATGTAATCCCAGTTCTTTGATCTTTTCTTTAATTTCAGCTAAGCGAATGTCGGTCATTTTAACACCAGTGTTGCTGTCAAAACCACCACGAGCATCGTCACCATCGGTGAATTGTGGGTTACTGGCAGTGCGTTGATTGGTTGGACTACCTTCAAAAATCAGGACTTCATCGCCATCAGCTAAGCCATCACCATCTGTATCCGGGTTGTAGGGGTCAATTTGTTCGCTGTACTCACGAATGTTGGTGAGGCCATCTTCATCAGGATCGGCAGCATCACCACAAATTTCAACATCACTACAAAGTTCTTCCCCAAAGTATTGAAGTTGCCAATCGTTTGGAGTGGAGACACCTTCTGGTTGAACAATGTCTTGCGGGGTATTGTTGTCAGCGATTACTGGTTCATCGTTTTTGAAGAACGCTGTGTAGGCAAAAAATCCACCTACCCCGAGAACAACAAGCGCAATCCCTGCAATGAGGAAGAGTAGTTTATGACTAGTTCTGCTTGGTAAGCTTACCTTGAGCGTATTGCTTACTGGCTGTGGCGTAGCACCTGGTTTGATGGTCTGTGATAATGCCACAGGAGGAGTCGGTGAAATAATCCCTAAGTCTTTAACTTTGGGCATGACGTTGTAAAACGGTGGGTCATGTTGTATTTCGTTTTGTGGATCGACTGGGTCGGCCATGTTTGTTTTGGTTTC
>JADZEH010000007.1 GCA_020850635.1 Candidatus Doudnabacteria bacterium
AGACGATATGGAACTTGTTGTCATAGACTGTGTGGCTAGTGCGTCGATATCCTGTCATAGTTCCATTATGCTGAAGCCTTGGACTGAAGTCCAGAGTGTTCCTCTCGGTTTAGAACATAAAAAGAGCTCTTTACGAGCTCTTTTTTATTCAAGAGGCACCGAAACGACTTTCATTATTGCATCCATACGAAAACCGCGAGCCTGCAATTTACGTACGAGCTTCTGTTTATCTTCTTGAGTAGTTGTAGTTAGCTTTTCTTTTTTGATAAATCGCTTAGCAACAGCAAGCTCATCTTCTGGAGTAAAGTTCTCTGTCATTCCCGATTCAATTGTTTCTCGTGACAATCTTTTCTCAATCAACTTCTTCTTGATCATCATGTACCCATAATTTTTGTACTTCTTGTAGTTATCAACCAGTATTTCTAAAAAGCGATTATCATCTATATATTTCAGTTCAAACAAGCGGTTGATAACTTTCTCTATCACAGTTTCAACATATCCTCGCTGTGTCATACCGTAACGCAATTCACCTTCACTTCGTAAGCGAATATTTAGCAAGAACATGCAATATTCATAAGCATGCGTTTCAGATTCCGGTTGTTTAGTTTTTGATGGTTTTTTGTACATAACTTCTTAAGCTAATCCATGTTATGATGCCATTATAAAAGCAGTGTAAAACATTTGACCACAAATGCCTACATATGTTTTAAAAAGATTTTAAATTTGCCCGTTCAGACTTGACAATTAGCACTCTGAGCATTAGACTGCTAATACATTTCCTAAATTTCGAAATAAACTTTTATGACAAATTTTTCTTTTATTTTAGAGAGACTTTCCAGCCGCGCCAAAAATGCGCTTATTGCTGCGCAGCTCATTTCGGAAGAGATGGGTCACGACCATATCGGCACAGAACATCTTTTGTTTGGTATCGTGACTGAAAAAAGTTCTTTCGCTGCCGAAATTTTGATGAAAGCCAACATCTCCCCTGACATTCTTCGCGCCGAGATCGATTTAGTCAACAAAAATAATGAGATCGATCACTGGAAACCAGTACTTTCAGAAAACTTAAAAGCTGCCATTGAACGTTCTGCAATTATTGCTAGTCAGTACAACTATCAATTTATTGGCACAGAACATTTTCTGTACGGCTTGGTTAATATTGAAACAAACAAAGCCAAAGTTATTTTGTCTAAATTAAGTGTAGACATTAACGAACTGGAACAAAATTTGATTGCGGTGTTTGAAAATATTTCCAAGTTCCCAGAAGTTGGACCAGAACAAATGCCTCAACAGAATCCTCAACAAATGGGCATGCCTGGCATGGACAATAAAAAAGGTAGTATGCTTGAATACTTCACTACCGACTTAACCAAGAAAGCTGCAGATGGTTTAGTCGATCCTGTTATTGGTCGCAAAAAAGAAATCGAACGTCTCACTTCTATTCTTGGACGACGTACAAAAAACAACCCGGTGTTAATCGGTGAAGCAGGTGTAGGTAAAACTGCTATCGTTGAAGGTTTAGCCTTGGCTATAGCTAAACGTGAAGTTCCCGATACACTCATCGACAAGAAAATCTTAAGCTTAGATTTGGCTTTAATCGTTGCTGGTTCAATGTTCCGTGGTGAATTCGAAAATCGTTTAAAACAAATCATTGATGAAGTAAAAGCCAACCCTAACGTTATCTTATTCATAGACGAACTACATACGATGGTTGGCGCTGGTGCTACCACCGGCAGTCTTGATGCCGCCAACATTTTAAAGCCAGCCCTTGCTCGTGGTGAACTGCGCACCATTGGCGCCACGACTTTAGCTGAATACAAAAAGCACATTGAACATGATGCCGCTCTTGAACGACGTTTTCAAGCCATTATTGTTGATGAGCCAAGCAAAGAAGAATCAATTCAAATTCTCAAAGGCCTTCGACCTAATTACGAAAAGCATCACAACATCGGCATTACCGATGAAGCCATTAAAGCGGCTGTCGAACTTTCGGATCGTTACATTCAAGATCATTTCCTCCCCGACAAGGCGGTAGATTTAGTGGATGAAACCGCCGCGTTCTTGCGCAGCATCTCAAACAACTCAAAGTTACTTAAAACAAAGAAAAAGCTAGAAACCGATTTAGAGGCTCTCGAAGAAGAGAAAACTAAAGCTGTTTTGGATCAAGATTTTACCACAGCCTTACATCTGCGCACCCAAGAAGAAAAATTGATGCGCCAAAAAGCGGAGCTCGAAAATTCTTTCAAAGAAGAGAAAGTCTCCCCTGTTCGCGATATCACCGCAGAAGATATCGCTCACACCGTCTCGATGATGACAAAGATTCCTTTAACCAAACTGGCTGGAAGCGAAATCGGTAAACTTGTTGGACTCGAAAAAACTTTGAAAGCCAAAATTATTGGCCAAGACGAAGCTGTTAGTGAAGTTGCCAAGGCCATTCGTCGCTCACGCGCTGGCATTACTGACCCTAATAGACCACTTGGCTCGTTCATCTTCCTCGGACCAACTGGTGTTGGTAAAACCGAAACCGCCAAAGTTATCGCTCAGGAAATTTTCCAAGACCCAGACGCCCTTATCCGTGTTGATATGTCTGAATTTATGGAACGCCACAACGTGGCTCGTCTTATCGGTGCGCCAGCGGGATACGTAGGCTACGAAGAAGGGGGTCGCTTAACCGAAGCAGTTCGACGCAAACCATACTCGGTTATTCTCTTTGATGAAATCGAAAAAGCTAATCCCGATGTCTTCAACATCTTCCTCCAAATTCTTGAAGATGGCCAACTCACTGATGCTGCTGGAAAAAAAGTTAACTTCCGCAACACGATTATTATCATGACCTCGAACCTAGGTATGAGAGAGTTAACTCAACAAGCAGCTAAGATCGGCTTCGCCGATCGGGATGACAGCCTATCTAGCAAAAAGCAGAAAGAAAAACTTGAACAAGAGTACAACAAAATCAAAGATGGTGTCATGGAGATGTTGAAGAAGGAATTTCGACCAGAGCTCTTAAATCGTATCGACAAAATTATTGTCTATCGCCCACTTGGTTTTGATCAGCTCAAAAAAATTACCAACCTGCAAATTCAGTACTTACAGCAACGTCTAGCCACTCAGAACGTCGAATTCAAAGCTACCTCAGCGCTGGTAAAACATATTGCCGAAAAAAGCTTTGATCCCGCTCAGGGCGCACGGTTCGTTCGTAAAAATATTCAAGATCTCTTAGAAGATGCTCTCGCAGAAAAAATTATCGGTCATGGTCTCAACAAAAACGGAATCAAAATTACTGGTGACGTGAGGAACGGAAAAATAACTTTTACACTCGAAAAAAAACGAGAAAAGATAGCGACACCAGCCTAAGACTTTAAACACCGCCTAAACGGGCGGTGTTTTAGTTTAATTTAACCTTTTCTTTATCTGTCCTTGAACCGACCTGATGCATACTCCAAGCATGCATCCATTTTTACTCGACCTCTCAGAGTTTTTACTTGACACCATTTTCCCTATCCATTGTTTGGGATGTGGGGAAGAAGGCCCTCTATATCTATGCGCAGAATGCATCGTGTCTTTAGAGCGGGTGAGATTGCAAAATTGCATCATGTGTCATAAATCGTCACTTGATGGCATTACCCACAATACATGCGCGACACAACTCTCGCCTATCCAAACCCTAAGCCTGTTTGCTTACAAAGACAATAGAATTAGCCGCGCAATTATTTTAGGAAAGTATAAGTTTGTCCCAGCTATTTACGCGGAACTCGGTCACATGCTGGCGCTATTTTTGAAAGAAAAATATGATTTATCTCAAGCAGATTTCATTATCCCCATTCCCCTGTCACCACAACGAAAACGCTGGAGAGGGTTTAATCAAGCTGAAATTGTCGCAGCACAGATTTCAATCAACTCTAATATCCCCCTTTCAAAAGCTTTAATTCGAAACAAAAACACTAAAACTCAAAAAGACCTCAACAAAAAAGATCGACTGGAAAACATGAAAGGCTCATTTGAAGTTTCAGCAAAAGCCAATTTGAAAGGAAAACATGTCTTGCTCATTGATGACGTCCTCACAACCGGCTCAACTCTTCTTGAAGCAACCAAAGCCCTTAAAGAAGCTGGGGTAACGTCGGTAATCTGTGTCACCCTTGCCCGAGACTAACATTGACCAAAGCCCTTTTTTTCAGTAAACTAAGGAAGTAATTTTCAAAGCTTGTTTAAAAGGGCTCCCAAATTACTTGATCACCTTAGTGGTTTTAAAAAGATTTCTGAAGTCTTTTTAAAACAATAGAGATAAGCAATTTGGGAAAGAGGAGTACTTTACGGAGACGTCGTCAGATTTTATAAATATGACGAAGTCGGAATAAAGTACGACGAGGAAGGGTCGCATAGTGGCCTAGTGCGGCGGTTTGCTAAACCGCTGTACGGTTGTAAAGCCGTACCGAGGGTTCGAATCCCTCCCCTTCCGCCACAAAAGAGACATCGAAAGATGTCTCTTTTGTGTTATAAAATACGTACCAAAAATATCAAAAATCTGCTAAAATAGGGTTAATCTAACTAGATGTAACACATGTCCAACGGATCCGTCTACTCAAATGTAAAACTAACATCAAACTTTCTCGTGCCTGATGACACTGAAGGCCTGGTTTCGCAAGCCCGCTCTGGGACCGAAACTGCCTATGCCGAACTGTACGACCGCTTCTTCCAAAAAATATACCGCTTTATCTTCTACCGTGTCGGTCATAAACAGACTGCCGAAGATCTTACTGAAGACGTTTTTGTAAAAGCTTTCAGCAATCTCCACACCTTAGAGAATAACGCGACATTTGAAGGATGGCTGTATCAGATCGCCCGCAACAAAGTCATCGACTACTACAGAAGCAAGAAAGCTTTGGTGCCAATCGAAGAAGTTGAGAATACTCTTGAGTACGACACAAATGTTATCGACGTCGTCAATCTCGATTTTCAACAAAAAACTTTAATCAAGTTACTCAAAGAACTCACACCAGAACAACAGCTCGTCATTAAACTTAAATTCTTTGATGATCTCAGTAACCCTGAAATCGCCCAGTTATTAGAAAAAGAAGAAGGCGCGATCCGCGTCATCCAGCATAGAGCTATTACCAAACTTAAATCACTTGTAGACCAGATTACCAAAAACTTTTCCTAAAGCCATGAAGCCAGAAAACAATATAGACAACTTAATCTCGATGATGAAGGCCGGAAAAACGGTTTCTGATATTACTTTTGAGCGCGATGAAGCTGAAGCGTTTATTCCAATTATCAAAACACTTTCCAGCTTACCCAAAGCCAGTTTACCTGTTGCCTATCGAGAACACCGATATGCTGAAGCGTTGAAACCAAAATCATTCTTTAAAACTTTAGTGTTTTTCGTTCGAGCCAGTGCTGTACCAATTAGTGTTGTCGCCGGCTTAGTCCTCTTTGTTGGAACCGGTTACGCCGCTCAAAGCAGCATACCAGGACAAAACTTGTTTATCGTTAAGAAATCACTTGAACAAACTTCACTTATCTTCACTCCGGAAGCTCAAAAACCCCAAGCTCGCTTAGCTCTTACAGAAAAGCGCCTCGCAGAAGCAGAGCAAGTTTTAACCAATCCAAATAACGATCCTGAATCAACCAAAGCCGTTTTAGAAGAACTTAACGAGCAAGCTCAGAACACCTTTTCCGATGTTCGTAAGATTGCCGATACTAAAGATCTTTCGGATTCCGAGGTGAAAATTTTATCCAGTCTCGATGAAATTACTAAAAAACAAGAAGTTTTAGCCAATACCATTCAACCAACAAACGAACAGATTACTGAAATAAAGGATAATGCGACCAAGGATGCCAAAGAATCTAATGAAAATATTAACCGACTCATTGCGACAATAAACGAAAAGACTTTAGCTGAACTAAAAGACCCGAACGAAATTGCCATCTCTGGCGGAACTATAAGCAGCATTAGTAATTCGAGAATCATTGTCGAAAGAACAAGCTTCATAATTGACCCTAAGACCATTGCAATTTTCAAAGACGACCAACCTTTTGAATTAAGCAAACTAACGGCTAAATCAAAAGTAACAATTGTTGGAACAAAAACTGGAAACAATATTACCGCTAAAACCATTACTATTATTGAACTACTAGAAATTCCAGTGGCAGGAACAGTAAAAGGCGATGCGACTGGCATTACCCCAACCCCAACACCTGCGAACACTGACCCAAAGGAAGAACCTGAACAACAGCCAACCACACCCACAAATAACGTAAACGGAACTTTCATTCCTGAACAACCATAATCTTTGCACCGCTATCGTTCCGAAATATATACGCATAACGTGCTTATATATTTCGGAACGATAGTACCGGATGCAAATCTGAAACAAAATGAAAACGGCCTAATTCTAGAGATCTGGCCGTTTTTATTATTTCTACGAAG
>JADZEH010000008.1 GCA_020850635.1 Candidatus Doudnabacteria bacterium
AGACGATATGGAACTTGTTGTCATAGACTGTGTGGCTAGTGCGTCGATATCCTGTCATAGTTCCATTATGCTGAAGCCTTGGACTGAAGTCCAGAGTGTTCCTCTCGGTTTAGAACATAAAAAGAGCGCCCGAGATCGGGCGCTCCATACGTTTGTAGTAAATGAGCGGATCTTCAGGCGCTAACTCAAAGCTTTGAGCTAGTCACCGTCCAAGCTGCAGGACCCACTCCTTGAGTAGATCCTAGACCTTGGACAGTTGCTAACATTTTCGTAAGCTTTAAGGTTTCTCGAATAAATTCGAGAACGTTCGCATCCCAATCTAATGTCAAACTGCACTCCAAGCTTCCCTTGTGGTCTTGCGACCTTACAAACTACTTTTTGTTTTTTGTTTTTAAAAACTTTTTGTTTTTTGTGCACCAAATACCTTGGCGTACCTACATTTTTTGTTTTTGTTTTCATACAGCCTAGATTGGATAGGCTATGACGGAAAGCTAGAAGGAAAGCTATACTCAATTCCTTTAAGTACAGATTCCCTTGGTCCAGTTCTATTTAGTTTGTAATGTGCTAATCACTTCCTTTTCTTAACTAAATTAATCATACTAAGCATTTGCATCACTGTCAATTATGTAGCATAGTACAACGCTGTTTTGATTTTAAATATGCGCAGTTTAGTTTTTTAGTTCTCACTCGCGCATGCAAAAACAAAAATTTGTGATTTTTGAAACTTGTGGATAAATTAAGTTTTTTCTTTAAAAACGCTTATGAGTAAAAATTAATTCCGCACTGTGTATAACAATTACGATTTTTGTGAGATTTGATAGCCACCGCTCGTTTCCAAATATGAAATCAGGTACTCTGAATCAGTTGAGTTAGTATATAGCTCAACTTTCTGAAGACCGCTATGCGATACTCGCTTTATTAAGTTTTCAAAGGTTAAGAGGCTTCGAATAACTGACATCGGCACTCCGAGATCGGCTCCATAATGCTTCTCTAAAGCCTCAACATAAGGGTGACTAATAGTCCCCGAGCCGTAATTGCTGATAACTAGATGCTTTGGGAATAGAGCTCGAAGCGGGGCTTGTGACAGAAAATCATGAGTCACAATAAGAATGCTTTTTGCTCTAAGTCCAAAATTCCTCACAATTTTATTCGTACCGCCCGAGTATCCTTGAGCATAGACCACTCCAAGTTGATTTAACTCTTCATGATACTGCTTATAAAACTCCTTGATTTCGGTCAAGGTCGAAAATGTGATTATTAGAGGTAGCTTTTCTTCGTTTAAACCAGAAAACAAAATGTGGGATTGTAATTCAGATATAGAAAGCTCTATTGGTATTTGTGACTGTGCTGTTTGCTCATGATAAACCCGCGAGTACTCTTCAATACCCAAACGTTTCACAAAGTATTTCTCAACTAAATCAGACGATTTTGAATCAATAAACAAAGCTTTCTTGGCATAAGGCTCTAAAACCTTACCGATCGCATCATCAATATTAATTGGTTGATTGATAAACCCAATATATCCTTCACGAAATTCAATATATCTCACCGAACCAGTTTCGATAACCCCAAAGAAACTTCTTAAATTTTCAATAAAATCAGCAAGCTGCTTGCTTTCAGATTGAACTTTAAGTTCCTCGAGCTTTTCAATAAGATTCTCGGAAGCTATTTTAATACGCTCGTATTCATAATCATGATTCGACAACTGTTCTTCTGTGATGAATCCGTAAACCTTAGTAATGGCGTTAAGTTGCAATTGGGCCAAACCAAAAAATAAATCGACTCGCCCTAGCAAATCTATCACAATGTCCTTATATCTCGGATCACCGGACTCAGTTTCGGGATTATATATAGAACGAAGAGCATACAAACCAAACCCCCAACTTGCTTTCTTTACCAAGCTTTTACTTACAGAGCGTTCTAAATCAGCCATTCGTTCAAAAATAACGGTATAGTTTTCTTGATCTTCAAATTTTGAACGTAAGAAAGTTTCGTAATCAGCAACGTACAACTCAGACTTGGTAATTGCAGGAACTTCTTCAGCTGATATAAGATGGCGGAACTGTCCCCCGAAAAAGGAGATGTTTAAATCAACCAAGCTTTGCGTCTGCCAGTTAGTCGCTTTCCAAATAAGAATTTTTAAAACAAAGCGGACCTCTTCGGGACTTAAATCGGTTCTCTGAACTAACTCTGCGAATTTCTGCTCATCGAAATAGTCATCGGCTGGAAGTAATACTTGAGCTAAGCCATTCTTCCATATCGAAATCGCGGTCTGTTTGTCAGACACAACCCACATAAATTTCTTCCCGCTTTTTTTTAGCGCTCCAGCTAAAATCTGTGGCTCCATTAATTCAACAGGCAAAGTCACAATTGAAAATGGCTCAAATGTTTTTATGATTGCGTCGTCGACTTCGATTGATGATTGTAAGTTCTGTGACTTGGCGACTAACTCAACACTAGCCAATTTTAAACTGAGTAAATCTTTCCAAAGCATTGTTTGCCCTCGAACAACATTTTGTATTTGCTCATGGACTTCTTCTGGAAAACTTTGATACACACCTAATAACTTTTCGAGAAGCGACATCGTCGCTTTAGCATCAGCAAGCGCACGATGACTTTCTGCCGAAACAATACTAAACGAATGAATTAAGTTTTCAAGATTATAACTATGTTGTGTTGGTAAAATAAACTGCGCGAGTTCAAGTGTGTCGATACTTCCACCCTTAAGAACCAATCCAGCTTTTTCTAAAAACGCAATATCAACTTTAATACTGTGACCAACAATAATTACGTTCTCAAGTTTATTTTGTAAAAAATCTAAATGTTCGGCGATCAACGGTGCTTGTTCCAACTCTGTTAGTGTAATCCCAGTCAGTCCCAATATCTTTGGATGAACTGGTTGCGTTGGTCGAAAAACATGTGTCCACTCTTCTACAACGTGAGTGCCACTTTCATCAATAGTAAAAAACACGAAGCCAATTTCTAAAATCTCATCGGCTTCGGGATCAAATCCAGACATCTCCAAGTCCAGACTGCAGTAAATTGTTTGATTGCTTTCTTCCATAACTGTATTGTAACAAAAAATCACCGCTTAGACGAAGCGGTGATTTATGTATAGTGAATTTATTCTTCTACTTCTTCCGGCGCAGCTTCTCGTTCTTGTGTTGGCAAGACCCCAGAAGCAATTTGTTCGCGGATTCCTTTATCAATCTTAGTGGCTATATCCTGATTTTCTTTGATAAAGGTTTTGGCGTTCTCACGACCAACCCCTAACTTCACCTCACCAAACATGTGAGTATTTCCACTCTTGTTAATGACACCGAGCATAACCCCAGTATCGAGCAAGTCACCAGCAGCAGAAATCCCTTCGTTATACATAATGTCGAATTCAGCCACGCGGAAAGGCGGTGCCACTTTATTCTTCACAACCTTGGCCTTAGTGCGGTTTCCAATAATCTTTTCGCCATTTTTAATCTGTGCGGAGCGTCTGACTTCAATACGAATCGAGGCATAAAACTTTAAAGCATTTCCACCAGTTGTAGTTTCTGGGTTACCAAACATCACACCAATCTTCATACGAATTTGGTTGATGAAAATAAGGGTGGTATTCGATTTTGAGATAATCCCAGTAAGCTTACGTAAGGCTTGGCTCATTAAACGAGCATGCAAGCCCATATGCGAATCCCCCATTTCGCCTTCAATTTCCGCACGAGGAGTTAACGCTGCTACAGAGTCGATAACAATAAGATCCAAAGCGTTACTGCGAACTAAAGTCTCTGCAATATCCAAAGCTTGTTCACCGTTGTCTGGTTGACTAATAAGTAAATCGTCTAACTTCACACCGATGCGTTTAGCGTATTCTGGATCAAGCGCATGTTCCGCATCAATGAACGCTGCGAGTCCGCCACGCTTCTGAACTTCGGCGATCATATGCAAAGTTAAAGTAGTTTTACCAGAACTCTCTGGACCATAAATTTCAATAATACGTCCTTTGGGAATTCCACCAACTCCCAGAGCTAAGTCCAAACTAATGCTTCCGGTTGGAGTCGCCTCAACATTTAAAGTTTGGGTATCGGATAATTTCATGATGCTACCATCTCCAAATTTATCCCGAATCTGATCTAAGGCGCTTTCAACTGCTCCCCACTTTCCCCCTACAGGCTGTATTACTTTCGGTGTTTTCGCTTTTGCCATACTTGTTTCATTAATTCCTAAAATGTATTTCTACTTTATAACAGTTTATCTTAAACAATTCTAAAGATTTTCTAAATACCAAATCAATTTTCTACAACCGGCTTTTTTTCTTGAGGCTTTGTTACCTGTTTAAAACCTTTTAATGAATTGGTTGTAAACAAAATGTTCGTTAACGGCTCCTCTTTATTACCAAGCAGTCCCAGATCGTTATTGTTTAACTTAACACGAACTGCACTAGCATTCGAAGTCGAAACTAAAATTTTATCCTGAGCTTGAATATATTTGGTGCCACCGGCTCCAACTACTTCTTGAGGTTGCACTTCCCCATCAACACTTAAAGTTATGGTGGCCGCTTTTTCAAACGACAATTCTAAAGTTACAGATGGTTCAATCGCTGTCTCCGCTCCTGCCACGCGAGGAACACTCTGCTCCACAACTAACGGAATAATTTTTGTGACTCCCCTATCAAATTTATTTTTTGCTTCAACTCTTAAATCAGTTTGTCCACCAACCAAACTTACTGTGGTTTGAAAAGCTCCTTCAGAATCAACCATAACGTTCTGATTATTGATGTGCAAGCTTGTTCCCGGCTCTGTCTTCCCCGAAACCGTGACGACTGAACCCAAGACTTTATCATTACTACTAGGGGAGTTTATAACCAGCGAAGGAGCGCGAGAAATACTTGAAACCTGCCAACCAAGATAACCAACTGTCCCAACAACAAACAGTACCGCGGCGACAATTGTTACTAATTTGGGGGTAATCATTAATTCAGCTAAATACTTGCGAACCGAAGATTTTGGCTGAGGAGTAGGGTTAACTACCTGTTCGACAATTCCTCGCTCTTTTTTGTATTGCAAGATTAATTGACGAACATCCAACTTATAACTCTCAGCAATCTGCTTGAGAAACCCGATCACATAAACATCTGGTGGTAATTGCTGATACTGACCAGCCTCTAAAGCATTTAAATACTTTAAGCACACCCCGGTTCGCTCCACCGCTTCATCAATGGAGAATCCCAGACCAGTTCGAACGTCGCGCAAATATTCAGACAGGGTTTCAGTATTTAATTTATGTTTTTCGAAAATCATCAGGGTTTTGTTTAACTGTTGTAATCGTTGCGGTTTGTTTCTTCGTCGCCTTCCACTCCGTACTCAGCTTTTTCTTCGTCGGGAACTACTCCATAAACTTCACGAGGCTTGGCTCCATCACCCGGACCAATAATCCCCTGCTCTTCTAAAATATCAAGCAGACGTGCAGCACGAGCATAACCAATTCTTAAGCGACGCTGTAACAACGATGCCGAGGCTTTCCCCGCTCGAAAGACTTCTTCTTTTGCGGCTTCGAATAATTCATCATCTGTATCACCATCTCCCCCGCCCATTCCTGGAAGACCCAAAGTCTTTTTTGCTTTCTCGGTAATGTCTTCGTTATAAATAACGGCACCAGCTTGGTTCTTGAAGAAATCAACAACGCGCTTCACTTCTTTTTCTGCGACGTAAGCACCTTGAACGCGCTTTGGTTTAATGAAGTCTGCTGAAGCAAATAGCATATCTCCGTTACCAAGTAATTTTTCTGCACCACTAGCATCTAAAATTGTACGGCTATCAACTTGGCTTCCGACAGTAAAGGCCACGCGAGCAGTGATGTTAGCTTTAATTAATCCAGTGATAACTTCGACGCTTGGTCGCTGTGTTGCTAGAACTAAGTGAACGCCAACAGCGCGAGCCATCTGAGCCAAGCGCACGATTGCGGATTCAACTTCCGACTTCTCACTTGAAGTCATTAAGTCAGCAAGTTCATCTACAATAATGACAATGTAAGAAAGCGGTAATGAAGCACCGTCATTGTACTCAGTAATATTTCGTTTCCCAGCTTCAGCCAACAACTTATAACGACGATCCATTTCAGCTACGGCCCACTTCAAAGCATTAATCGCTTTATCACGTTCGGTAATAATTGGGGCTAACAAATGAGGAATCCCATTATATGGCGTAAATTCAACGCGTTTTGGATCGATAATAATAAACTTAATGTCTTGAGGAGTATTTCTATATAGTAACGAAATAAACAAGCTGTTTAAAGACACGCTCTTACCCATGTTACTCGCACCAGCGATGAGTAAGTGAGGCATCTTTCCGATATCAATAACCATTGGGCCACCAGCCACATCTCGGCCAAGGGCCACGGCAAGCTTACTTTTATGATTGATAAAATCACTAGTCTGCATGACTTCACGAAGGCGAACGGTAGAAGTTGATTTGTTAGGTACTTCGATCCCAACCAAGGACTTTCCAGGAATTGGTAACTCCATACGAATCGACTGCGCCGACAAAGCCAAGGCTAAATTATTTTGAAGTTCTCCAATACGAGAAAGCTTCACCCCAGCAGCCGGGGTTAAGGTATACTGAGTGACAGTTGGGCCAACATTAACTTCACCCATCTCAACTTCAATTCCAAAGTCGTGTAAAGTTTTTTGAATGATCGAAACGTTGTGTTCAATATTCCCACTATCAACTTCAGTTTTGTTATCATCGAGTAAATCAAACGGTGGAAGTTTCCAATCTTTACGATCTTCTAAAATTATTGAGTCTTGTTTTAACTCTTCTGCAGCCTCAATTGGTTTTGGTACGATAATTTTTTGTTGGGGTTCACTTGGTGGATCCATCCGCTTATCTTTATCAACAAACGCTTCTCCAGCAGGATTATTAATTTTGTACGCACTATCTTTTGGTAACATTGCTGGAGAAACGGGAGTTTCATCTTTCTTTGGTAGCAACTGATGGAACGAAATGTTAAACGTAATTAAAATTGCTACAACTAAAAGTGCGATGAGTAAAAATGCACCAGCCCAAAAACCAAACAAACCAAAAAGTGGTCCAGCAAATAGTGCGCCAACATAACCACCAGCTCTGCCGGCAGTAGCCAAGCTAAAAGCTGAGATAGTCTCACCTAAATAAAAAATATGAATTAACCCAGCGATGCTTCCTGTTAGTAAAGTTACACCAACATAAGTTCGGAGATACCCATGAGTCTCTACATCGGGCGCTTGTTTTTGTTTTACTAAAGCACCGGCTACGAGTAAAAACAAAAGTGGTAAGGTATAAGCCATGACCCCGAGCAAACTCGCGGCTATCCGGGAAATTACACGACCAAAGCTTCCCGCGAGGTCAATCAGGCTTAAAGCAGTTATAACCGAGAGCACTACAAACACGATTACGGCAATGGCTCGTTTGGTTTCATCTGCTAAATGCAGTTTTGGAGCTTGTGATGAGGGTTTATGAACGTTCTTTTCTGTTGATTTATTCTGTTTTTTGGATTTTGCCATTCTATTTTGCTGTTTACACTATTGTATCAATATTATTGCAATCAAATCTCCTCAAATTGTACCATTTTTTAACCAAAGTATATAGTTTTAAGCAAAATCACTATCTAAACCACTCTGGACTGAAGTCCAGAGGTTTTGAGAGACCGTGTTAACTTAAAGTTAACTCAGGATCAAGAAAGTACTGTCTTCCTGTTCTTCATGGGTTCCTTGTTCCTCAATGTATTTCTTG
>JADZEH010000009.1 GCA_020850635.1 Candidatus Doudnabacteria bacterium
AATATCATTTGAAAGAGGGGAAGGGTCGTGCCGCTCAGATTGCAGAACAGCTCGGGATGGAATGTGTTTATGCTCCGGCTGCTGCTCGTAGTCGTAAAGCCACTCACGGTTTGGCTGTGTTAACAAACTATCCGATAGATCAAATTGAAATTATTCGTTTACCTTTTCATGTTTTAGGATTTAGATCTCGTCAGCGCATTGCACTCCGAATTGTTTTAGATACTCCTCACGGTAAAGCTCAGGTGTATAACGTACATCTCGATACACGAATTAATCCAAAGAAGCGAGTGGAACAGCTGCGCGCAGTGATGGACAATATCAAACTCAATCAAACTATCCCAACTATTGTGGCCGGTGATTTAAATACGATTCAAGCCTGGTTTGTAGCTGGAACTTTTCCGATATTCTTTGCGGATCAGCGCAAAGTGGTTAATGAGTTCTTTAATGAACACGGCTACGCCACTCAAACCGTAAAAGGTTATACGATGCGCCAAGGATTTGTCCGCTTCAAGCTCGATGCGATTTATGTTAGTGGGTTTGATTTTATGCATTCAGCAGTGGAGCGGGGAGTCCAGGTTTCAGATCACGCGCCAATTTGGGCTGATTTGCAATTTGTTTGAATATAAAAATGTCCCCGGACGACAGATGTCGTCCGGGGCTCTTTCGTTTCAGCTGAGTTGTGCAATCATGGGGATGAGTCGATTGCGCAGGTTATGGGCTGGTATGAAATTTGGGTAGGTCTCGAGAACGTGGGTGACGGCATTGAGGGCCTGTCCCCACTGTTCAAGACTTGCACAGGCCATTGCAAAGTAGTGGAACGAGATGATCTCGTCTCGATCGAGCCTGCTCGCGGTTTCGAAGCAGGTTTTGGCTTCGGCAAACCTTTCTTTGATCATGAGCGCCGAGCCGAGGCAGTTGTGAGCGGCAGGGATGCTGGGGTTGATTTCGATTGCTCGACGTGCCGCCTGTTCCATTTCATCAACATTGTTGAGGACTTGATGAAAAGTCGCGAGCGAGATGTACGCCGGTGCGTGATGAGGTTCGATCGCCAGACCCTTCTCGAAAGACTCGACAGCCTTGACCGTTTCTCCCAGCTCGTACTGGCTGATGCCGAGCTTGAAGTAGATGTGGGCGTGCTTTTTACGGTTCTTAATCAGTTTCAGTGCAGACATGAAGTACATAACCGCACCAGTGTGGTCACCCATTTCCTGTGAGCAATACCCGAGGTCTGCGAACAGTTGACCATCTTGGTGGTTGGCGACTGTACAGGCTCGGTTGAAGTAGTAAAACGCGATACCGAACTCTTGAGCCTCCAGATGTTTGTAACCCTGCTTCACTAGTAGCTTGATCTCCTTGCGCTTCTTCCTGTTCAGCTGAGTTTTCATCGGTTTCTCCTCCTGCGGATTTCGACTTCCAAGTATAGCAATCTCTTAATAACTTGGCTAGTATCGGGTAAATACCGACTAAGAATATTTAATCTGTGGATAGCAGGGGACAGGGTGTGAACCGGTTCCACATTAACCGCTTTATTTGGCGGTTTTTTGCTTATTATCATAATTTTACTGAGCTTTGACCCGTGGGAACTGGTGGGGTATAATTTAGAAGTAATGGTAAAAAGTGGATAAAAGTGGGGACAAGTGGGTTAAACTGTGGATAATAGAAACTTAGATAATTAAGCACGAAACTTAGGAAATCATCATGTTTATCGGAGAATACACTGCAAGCATCGATGATAAGGGACGAACTTCTGTTCCAGCTAAGTTCCGAGCTCAGTTAAAATCAAAAGTTGTTGTTACCCGTGGTTTGGATAATTCTCTGTTTTTATACACGGTTGATGAGTGGAAAAAACTCGCGGAAAAATTGGCTAGTCTCCCAATCTCTACTGCTAATACTCGCGCGTTTTCCCGTCTAATGCTTGCCGGCGCCATGGATTGTGACGTCGACAAGCAGGGACGGATTATGTTACCAGGGTATCTTAAAGAGTTCGCCAAGATCGGAAAGAAGCTCGTGTTTGCCGGTTTGTATAATCGTATTGAAATTTGGAGTGAAGACTCCTGGAATGTTTACAAACAGCAAACTGAAAAAGACAGCAATGTCATTGCCGAACAACTTGGTGATTTAGGGGTATAAGGTGGTGTCGTTCTGGGCAGAGTGAAGAATAGGGGAATCTAGAGCCGCCAATTCCTTCACTGCGCTTAGGATGACACTATTATGAATAAGTATCAGCATGTCCCAGTTCTTTTAAATGAAGTTTTAGAAATACTGCAACCGAGCCCAGAGCAACATTTTGTTGATGGCACGCTTGGTGGGGGAGGATACAGTGCTGCATTACTGGAGCGAGTCGCGCCAAGTGGTAAAGTTCTGTCCATTGACCTCGATCAAGTGGCGATTGATAATTACCGCACAAACTTGTCAGATGATCAATCTGCACGAGCAATTATCCATCATGGTAATTTCCGTGATCTCGATGAAATCGTGGAAAAACATGATTTCAGAGACATCGCTGGAATAGTTGCCGACCTAGGTCTTAGTAGCTATCACATTGATGCTTCTGAGCGGGGAATAAGCTTTCAAAAGAAAGAACCGCTAGATATGCGCTTTGATGTGACAAAAGACACTCCCGACGCTCGTTTTATTCTCAATAATCACACTGAAGCTGAGCTAGTTAAGTTATTTACAGATTATGGTGAAGAAAAGTTTAGTCGTCAGATTGCTCATGCGATTGTGAGGCGAAGACAGGAAACCTTTTTGCATTACACGACCGATTTAGTCGAAGCGATTCAAGAAGCTCTGCCTAAACCGGTAAAGCACTTGTATCAGGATAGTGCCAGAAGAATTTTCCAGGCGTTGCGGATTGCAGTTAATCACGAGTTGGAAAGTTTAGAGCAATTTTTACCAAAAGCTCTGGATCTTGTTGCTCCTGGTGGCAAGATCGTAATAATCAGCTTCCACTCACTTGAGGATCGGATTGTAAAACAGTTTTTTGTTGAAGCAGCCACAGGTTGCATCTGTCCTCCCGAATTTCCGATTTGTCAGTGTGGCAGGACTCCTCGAGCAAAGATTCTGACTAAGAAGCCAATCACGGCGACTGAACAAGAATTATTACTCAATATGAGAAGTAAGCCGGCAAAACTTCGCGCTATTCAAAAGTTATAAAAAGTAAAAACTAAAATTCACAATTAAGGTTTGTAAAATCAAAATATAAATAAAAGTTATGTCAAAAATCCTGTCTCTCGTCAATCCGTTTGTCTCGTTTAAAGGTGCCAGTGCAGTTGCTACTCCACGTAAGACTACCAGCGAAATCAATTTTGTGCCGGCCAAAGCGCGAAGTCTCAGCACTAAGCGCCATGCTAGCATTGTTTCCTCTGATTCAAAAATAGTCCAGTATGGAGTTTATGCTTTTGCGGCGTTGAATGTCGTAATGCTTTTAGGGTATATTATCTCTATTAATACTTCAGCAGCAGCAGGGTATGAATTTTCAAAGTTACAAAGAGGAGTGGCCAGTTTAACAGAAGAGAACAAAAAACTCACACTTCGTAACGCTGAAATTAACTCAATGACAGTTATTAATGACACTCTAAATCAGGAGGGGTTTGTTCCAGTCTCAGGGGCTGAGTACATTCAGACTACGGCACAGCACTTAACTCAGCGTTAATTTTTGGTTCATGTCAAAACAAGCGAGTCAAACTATTCATAAGAGAGTCGTTGCTTTAACAGTGATTCTGTTATCGTTTTTTGCAATCGTGTTAACACGGTTATTTTTTTTACAAGTCGTGCAAGCAGATGAATACAAGGCTTTAGCGGAAGATCAGTACACTTTAGTTAAGAAGTTGACACCAAGCCGAGGTGAAATAAAAGTTACGGACAAGTTTTCGCCCACACCTTACACAGTAGCAACAAACATTGAAAAAGATTTAGTTTTTGCTATCCCTTCTGCGATTGAAAACACCCGTGAAGTAGCAGAGAAGCTATCGCCAATTCTTGGTATTCCCGTGGCTGATATTGAAGAGAAGATTGTCGATAAAAGTAAAAAGTACGTTCCATTAAAAAAACAAATAACTGAAGACGAGGTTCAAAAGATTAAAGATTTAAAAATTTCTGGGATTTCTTTCGATCCGCAAATTACTCGATTCTATCCCGAGAAAACTTTTTTAAGTAATGTTCTAGGTTTCGTTGGTTTCAAGGGTGATGAGAAAAAAGGATTATATGGTCTTGAAAGTTATTTCGATTTAGATTTAGCAGGAGTTCCAGGATCGTTAGCCCAAGAAAAAGATGCCACTGGTTCGTGGATTTTTGGGGCGAAGCGAGAACTTCGCGCGGCTGAAGACGGTGATACGTTACTGTTAACGGTAGACAAAACAATTCAGTTCAAAGTTGAGAGTGTTTTGAAAGAAGCTGTGGAGAATAACCAGGCCGATAGCGGTAGCATTGTGGTTATGGATCCGAAAACAGGAGCGATTATGGCCATGGCCAGTTATCCCAATTTTGATCCAAATGAATATGGCAAGACTACCGAGGTCAGTAATTTTAATAACTTGAACACGGTTGGTAACTATGAACCAGGGTCAGTGTTTAAGGCGTTCACTATGGCAGCGGCAATTGATCAAGGGAAAGTCACACCGAACACAACTTACAATGACACGGGTGAAGTTGTGATCGATCAGTACACGATTAAAAACTCTGACAAAGAAGCTCATGGAATTCAGACCATGACGCAAGCTTTAGAACAGTCTTTGAACACTGGTTTAATTTTTGCCAAAGAACAAATTGGTAATGCTAAGTTTTTAAATTACATTCAGGAGTTTGGCTTTGGTGAAAAAACAAATATTGAATTACCAGAGACATCTGGTAACTTAAGTAATTTGTCAGGCAAAATTCGAGTTAACTTCCATACCGCCTCGTTTGGACAGGGGATTAGCGTTACGCCAATTCAGTTAGTTAAAGCGTATGGCGCTTTAGCTAATGGCGGGAAGATGATGCAACCATATATTGTTCAGTCAATAATTGAGCCTAATGGTCATACCACCGTGACAGAATCAAAAGTTGTAGGGAATCCGATCACCGACAAAACTGCAAGTACAATTTCGGCAATGTTAGTGAACGTGGTTGAGAATGGCCACGGTAAGCGTGCCGGTGTTCCCGGTTATTACATTGCTGGAAAAACTGGAACAGCCCAGGTGCCTCGCCAAGATGGTAAAGGTTATGAGACGAATAATAACATCGGGTCGTTTGCTGGATATGGTCCGGTTGAAGATCCAAGGTTTGTGATGGTGGTTCGTATTAACCATCCTCGAACAGTGCAGTATGCGGAAAGTACAGCCGCTCCAGCGTTTGGTCAAATCGCTCAATTCATTTTAAATTACTATAATATTCAGCCAAACAGGAAATAAAGCTAAAAACCGCCTATGATGAGCGGTTTTTTTGTCGGTGCTGTATGTGGACTTTTCCCCAGTGAATTTTGTTCCAAGCACGTTCGTGTAAGTAATAGAGAGCTGTACTGACAATGCTAGCGACGATAGTAATTTGAGTGGTAGCGGTGGCATCTTCAGTGATGAAATAGACAATAATACCGTTCGATACAATAATCAGGATGCGATATGTAATTGTTTTGATAAGCGAGCGCGGCGCATGTTCGTGAAAGGTCATGAATATAGTATAGCAGAGTTATCGCATCAACAGTGTTGCGTAACCATTTTTTATCCCTAAGCCAACTGAAGATAGATTTCTAAGTAAATTTTCATCGTGACTCGGACTAACTTGCCACATGTTTAATAAGTTTGAGGCTGAAGTAAAACCAATTGCGAGATTTTCCGCGTAGCATGTAATACCAGCTACAGAGCATCGCCCTACAAAGTTATTTCCATTTGTATCTATGTGACTAAAGGTTGTACTAGCACTCATCCAGTCGGAGTAGTCTTGGGCAACATTCGCTAAATCGTTGGCATAGGACAGTCGGGCGATGCCTTTACTGACACGATACTCGTTTAACAAACACAAAAATTCTTGGGTAAAGTTACCACCACAACTTTTGGTGGGTTCTATGACGTTTTGGGTTTTTATTTGAGGACTTGGTTTTGGAGCTGGGGTGGTTTGTTTGGTTGTTTTTGTTGATTGGGTTGAGAGTTTGTCTTGTGGAGTAAGGAGATCCTCACTAGCTAAAAGAGCTGGTTTTGCTATTTCAGTTGTCACACTTTCTACGAGTGGGGTAGGGGGAATTGGTACTTCTGTACGCATTATCGCGAGCGCGACAAAAAATATCCCAAGACTTATAAAAGCGAATGTGGCCTTAAGAAATAGTGATTTCTTACTGAAATGTCTCATTGCTTTAAGAATATCAAAGTTATGGTATAAGTAGAAGCGAAAAATCAGTTTTTGGTTGTAAACATGCCATGATTTTGCGAAAAAATAAATAATAACTCATGTATTAGCTCTTTTCAAAACCCTATATTTAAGCTATGATATGTGAGCCTTTTAGAAACAACACACGTACCATTGCCCGGTAGCCAAGTGGTAAGGCAGCAGGTTTTGGTCCTGTCATTCGGGGGTTCGAATCCCTCCCGGGCAGCCACAAAAAGATTGGAACAACTGTTCCAATCTTTTTGTATTTTGCGAGTACTATATTAAAAAACCCCATCATCGTGATGGGGTGAGCAGCTCCTTTGGGAGCAAGCTGAGGGCGTTGAACACCGCATCTTTGAGCAGTGTTGTTCTTGAGATGGCGCCCTTACTCAAGGTTGAGTGCGGATCAGCCGCGTCACCGCCTTGCATTCTCGCGACAATCGAGCCGACGGTTCTGTGGGCGAAACCTTCGAAGCGCGCCAACCTCACAAACTCCTCAGGGGCTTCGATTTTGTCGGACTGGGTGACGACGAAATCCTTTTTTTCCGTGATGATGACCACGAAAGCCTTGTCGTACAGCTTTATCTTGTCTTCTTCTGTCTCGATTTCGAAGATTCCATTTTCGATACCGATGGCGATATCTTTTGGGTTGTGTGCGAGTGCTTGTATGGCACGGTTCCTTGCTCCCCAATACGTTTCATCCAAGCCGAATGGTTGTGCGTTCTGTCCCGAAATGGCTTCCACCCCGTACACGGTCATGTAGAGGTTAAGACGCCTGCAAGCTTGTTGAACAGCTTCGAGTTTGTGGGGGTTCGTCGAACCAACCGTGATGTTCATAAGCGTTCCTCCGCTATGATTTTCCGAAAGTAAAGTATGCTGGAATTTGGCTTTAATGTCAACATCGCCCTCTCGGCGGTTTTTTGATACAATCAAGCTAGATTAATAATCTTAAAACCTATGAACAATCGAATTTGGGTAGCTATCGTGATTATTTTAGTCGCCGCTTTAGCTATTGCCCTAACAGCTCGTGAAGGGGCTGATAGTACCAGGGAGAGTGTAAAGCAAACTCAAAACCAATCAGAAGAGGTTAAAACTGATTTAGAGTCTTCAGTCCCACAAAAGGATGATTTAATTCGGGTGACATCAATGAAAAATAATCAGGTTGTTGACGGTTCTTTTACGGTAACTGGTGAAGCTCGGGGTCAGTGGTATTTTGAGGGCTCATTTCCTGTTCGTATTGAGGACGCCAACGGTAAAGTTCTCGGAAGGGTAGCGGCAAAAGCAAAAGGAGAGTGGACAACAACCGAATATGTTCCTTTTGAGGTATTTGTAATTTTTGATAAGTATCAAACCTCCACAGGTTCTATTATCTTCGAAAAAGATAATCCATCAGGCTTACCAGAGAACGCCAGTGAGCTTCGTGTTCCAATTCGATTTGAGTAAATTTTATATTTAAGTTTGGAAAATAGCGTCGGGATATACTAAAAAACTATGTCTGATTATTACAGCGGTAAACGCACAAAGAATTTATATGTTCCAGGAGCCTCAGAGCCGTTTCGTTTGTCTCGATCAAAGCTCGAACTGTTTTTGAATTGTCCGCGATGCTTTTACATGGATCGTCGTCTTGGGGTAGGGCAGCCACCAGGCTTTCCGTTTAATCTCAACTCTGCAGTAGATCACTTGCTCAAAAAAGAGTTTGATGTTCATCGTGCTCAAGGCAAGCCTCACCCTTTGATGGAAAGCTATGGTGTTGATGCCGTGCCATATCAGCACGATCAATTAGATGTTTGGCGAGAAAATTTCACTGGAGTTGGTTTCCATCATAAACCAACTAATTTATATATTTTTGGTGCAGTTGATGATGTTTGGGTTAATCCAGCAGGGGAGTTAATTGTGGTTGATTACAAAGCGACCTCAAAAGATACTGAAGTTAACTTAGACGCAGCTTGGCAAGATGGTTACAAGCATCAGATGGAAATCTATCAATGGTTGTTTCGCCAAAATGGTTTTAAGGTTTCACCGACAGGATATTTTGTTTACTGTAATGGTAAGCGCGATAAAGAAGCGTTTGACGCGAAGCTTGAGTTTGATATTAAACTCATTCCATATGTTGGCGATGACAGTTGGATCGAAGGCGTTATTCAAAAAGCTTCAGAATGCTTGAATGGAGAAATGCCACCAATCAGCACTTCTTGCGATTTCTGCGTGTATCGCCAAGCCGCTTCTTCTGTGGAGCATTCCGATTCACCGAAGACTGTTAGTGCTCCAAAATCAAAACCTGCTCGAACCAAGAAATCTGTTGCAAACACCGAAACTCAAACCTTGTTTGGTTAAAATATGCAAACCTTTAGTCCTGAAATTACGAAAATTGAAAAGCTGACTTCGAACATACTTGAGTTAAGTATGGTTATAGAAGGCGGCGAGTTTTTGACGTTCATCCCAGGGCAGTTCGTTCAGTTTATCATCGGTGACAAAGTATTTCGTTCGTATTCAATAATTTCCTTACCCGAAGAGTTACCATTACTTAAATTTTGTATCAAGCTTGAAGACGGTGGCGTGGGTTCAGAGTATGTGCGCTTGCTCAAAGTAGGGGACAGTGTACCCATGCGTGGTCCTACCGGAAAGTTTGTAGTTGGTGAAGCACAAGAGTCTGCTGTCTTTGTAGCCAATGGAGTTGGGGTCGCCCCTTTCTATAGTATGATCCCAAACGTGCTAACCAAAAACCCAGAGGCTCAAGCCTCATTAATTTTTGGTGTTCGGACTGAATCAGATATCTTTTATCATAAATTTTTTACATCGTTAGCCGAAAACCATAGTAATTTTAATTTTGTTCAAGCGCTTTCCCAACCTCAATCAGAGTGGCATGGCTATACTGGACGAGTTACAAAATACATAGAAGAAAATTATCACGAGCTTTCTAACTCAACATTTTATCTTTGCGGGAGTTTAGGAATGGTTCAAGATGTTCGGGCAATTTTAATGCAAAATGGTCATCCGACTGACAAAATTAAGTTGGAAATTTTTACTTAAATTTGATTGCTTTTTGAGTCTAAAAGTCGTATACTTAAGTAAATAATTAGCATAGAAACATATGAAAAAACTATGGGTAGTCGCAGGGTTAGTCCTTGCCTTGGGCTTGATGGCACCACGTGTGCAAGCCGCAGAGTTTATCGCTCCTAGTCCTAGTCAAAATGGCACAATTTCGGTGAGTGGTGAAGGTCATCGCAATCTTTACGTTGCTGGAGGAAGTGTTAATGTTTCATCTAATGTCGCTGGTGATTTATTCGCTGCTGGTGGTAAAATTTTGATCACTGGTAATGTCGAACAAGATTTAGTTATTGGAGGTGGTTCTGTTACGGTTAATGGTAATGTTGGTGGTGATGTCCGTATTGGTGGTGGTGATATTACTATTACTGGTCAGGTTGCTGGAGATGTCTTAGTTGGTGGTGGTAGTGTGACTTTATCATCGACATCTCGTATTGGTGGTGATTTAATTGCTGGAGCAGGGGATATGACTATTGAGGCTCCTGTTGCTGGCCAAGTGCGTATTGGTGGTGGCATAGTCTATATTAACAGTGCAATTACCGGAAATGTTTGGGTTCAATCTGATGAAGAGTTACGTTTTGGTCCCAAAGCCGTAATTACAAATCCAGTTACTCACAAAGGTTTTAAAGAAGCTGTAACTGAAGAAGGTGCTCAGGTTTCAAAAATCGATTTCTCTCAAGTGGAGCGTCGACAAGGTCAAGCAATGGCAGGAATTTTAACCGGTGCCTTTGTTATTAAACTTCTTGCTTTAATCTTAGCCGCGTGGTTGTTGATTCACTTCTTGCCACGTCGAGTTCGAATAGTTGTTGAAGGTGTGCGACAAAAACCATGGATGAGTCTAGGACTTGGTTTTCTTGGTATGATTGCTTTCCCAGTCGGGATTATTATCTTACTTCTAACCTTTGTTGGTTATTATGTTGCGTTTATTGCCTTGGCCTGGTTTATCCTTGCTATGCTAGTTACATGTTTGCTTAGTGCGATTGTTGTTGGTGCGTTTGTTGAAAAATTATTAATGAAGCGCTCTGAATTAAAAATTGATTGGCAAGCAGTGGTTATTGGTGTAGTCATTTCTGCAGTATTGTGTCTCATTCCAGTAATTGGTGGTTTGATTATGATGGTCATTGCTTTCATGACGTTCGGTTCATTGCTCCGCATGGCTGGTCATCAAATTAATCTCGAACGACAAGCAGACTCACAGTCTTAGTGAAAATTATTAGACGAATAACGAAAGGGGTAATTTCAGATGGGAATTTTCGACAAGTTAAAAGATGTAAGCGAAATGCGCAAGCAAGCTAAGCAGATTGAAAGCATGCTTGCTAAAGAAATAGTAGTCGGACAGTCCGGTGGTGGGAAGATCAAAATTACTATTGATGGAAACCAGAATGTGCAGAGTGTAGAAGTTGATGAATCAATCGCGGGTGATAAAAGTGAAGTCGCCCGTCATATTCGTGCGGCCCTAGAAGATTTAACAAGTAAGCATAAGAAAATGTTGCAGTCTCAATTCGGCAGCATGATGAAATAACTCATGATAAAACAAGTCCTCTATCTATTCATAGTTGTCGCCGTTTTGATGCCCGTTTCAGCATCTGCTTTGACCATGGATGAACTTATTTCTGGCCAAAGTGGTTTAAGTTTTGGTAATGGCCAAGTGTTGGGTACGCAAAACTTTACAGCACACTCAGTGGTGGTTTTAAATCAGATAACAGGGGAGACGTTGCTGTCACAGAATCCAACAGACTCATGGGAACCTGCGAGTTTAACTAAATTGCTTACTGCGCTGACCGTCCTCGATACTAAGCCAAACTTTAATCGGGTTTGTACAATTGATCGGGTTGATCAGGCTAGTGGGGCTCGTCTTGCGGCGGTTGATGGGGGAGCGTACTTAATGAAAGACTTATTCGCCGCCATGCTTGTTGGTTCGGCTAATAATGCAGCGAATGCGTTAGCGAATCAATGTACTGGACTATCAAAGCAAGCTTTTCTTAATAAAATGAATGAAAAAGCGAAGTCGCTCGGTGCGACTAATTCTCACTTTGTTGATCCCAGTGGTTTAAGTGAAAGTAATCGGACTACTGCCGCTGATATGGCCGTTATTGCCAACGCTGCGTTCAGTACTCAAATTATTCGTGAGTACGCTCAAATGCGCACGGTTAGTTTCTCCAGTCGTAATCGGCCAATAAAAACTCATAATTTAACCAGCACATCGAAATCAATGTTTGAAGACCCGAGTTTCAATCTCGTTGCTGGAAAAACAGGGTTACTTAACAATTATAATTACGCTGCGTCTACTCGCAATCCCGCAGGACAATATTTGATTACGGTGGTGCTTGGAAGTCCGTCACAACAAGATTCCTTCAATAGCACTAAAGTTGCGGCATCCTTAGGCTTTGGCAAAATTGCCAGCAAGGTCGCGGCAGCATCAGCGAAAAAATAAACACAAATGCAACCATACATTTTCTACGCCATTCTTTCTGCTTTCTTTGCGTCTCTTGTCGCGATTTTCGGAAAGATTGGAATTAAGGGTGTAGATAGTAACTTAGCGGTGGCAATTCGTACCGTGATTATTGTTGGTTTTGCGTGGATGATTGTCTGGGTGCAAGGCAATGCCGCTGATGTTTTTAAAATCACTAAGTACTCTTATGTCTTTATAATTCTTTCTGCAATCGCGACCGGTTTGTCGTGGTTGTTTTATTACAAAGCTTTGCAATTAGGCGAAGCTAGTCGTGTCGCGCCCATTGATAAGTTAAGTGTGGCTTTAACGGTGATTATGGCTTTTGTCTTTTTAGGAGAAAAAGCTACCCCAGGAAATGTTATTGGAGGCGCCTTAGTCGCAGCCGGTGTGCTGGTGACTGTGTTAGTAAAATAAATTTTGGATAAAAAAAATCGGCGGGGGACACGAGGATTCTTGATCCTGTGTCCCGCGCCTTTGGGTTCAGCCGTCGTTGGTGCAGCGAAGTGGCAACGACAATGGTTGTTTGCATTGGATGCAGTTGGTGTCGGTCGCGTGCGAGACATCCGGGTTGGTAATCTCGCGTGGAACGATCAGCTGGCTGCACTTCGGACAGCGTCCGGCCAGTTTGTCCGCCGTTTGCTTGATGCGTTGTCTCGCGATGGGCTTGATCGCATTGTTAGAGGCCAGTGCCTTGAGCATTGCGATGAACGACAGATGGTGTCGAACTCCGCAATTTTCGACTGACTTGCAGACCTCCTCCAGTCGTCGTCCGGTTGGGCTGTCGAGCGCCTGCTCGCCGAGCAGAATCGCGAGTTCGCGAATTTTATCGACCTCTTCACCGCGATACCTCGCATCCGAGATGGGGGTGTTGGGATCTTTCTTCGTCTGCGTCATGCGTGTTTCCTCCGTAATCACTTGCGAGTGGTTTCCTCGAGTTTGACCTCGGAGAGGTCTCCCTCAAAATTTTTCGGTACTTTCACGTACAGATAGTACGTGCTGAGCCCCTTAAGCTCATGGTCACACCAGTCCAGCTTGGGAATCCAGAGGCCATTTTGCTCCGCCCATGCCACCGCCGCTGCGTGGAGCAAATCAAATGTTTTCCCGTACTCTGGTTTATCTTTGTGATGCGGTCCTCCCGATGGCGGGAAGGATTTGCTAAATTTCTTGATTTTGGTGATGGTCATGGTATTTACCTCCGTACCCGACCCAAATTTCGTCCTACCAAGTAATCAGTAATAAATTTCTAACTACTTGCTAAGACCAAACTAATAATGTACAATTATCACATATTTTTATTGATTTGTCAATTATGGAAGTAGGGGAGTTAACTTTAACTAAGCCTATCACCAAACCAGCAACGCGGACAAAAAAGCCGCGTGTTTTAATGGCATTATCTGGTGGAATTGATTCCGCAGTATCAGCCCAACTTTTGTTAGAACAAGGTTATGAAGTTGAAGCAGCATTTATGAAAAATTGGTCTGATACGACTGGTTTGAAGTTAAATGAGTGTCCTTGGCTACAGGACAGGCAAGACGCGATGCGCGTTGCGGCATTTTTGCGCATCCCGCTTCATACAATCGATTTTGAGAAGGAGTATACTGAGCGTGTCATGAGTTATTTCTTTGAAGAGTACAAAAATGGGCGGACTCCAAACCCCGACGTGATGTGTAACAAGGAGATCAAGTTCAAGTTGCTCTATGATTGGGCCATAGCTCATGGTTTTGAGTATATCGCCACTGGTCATTATGCACGTGTCGCACAATTAAAAGGTAGCGGTGGGGAAGTGACATATTCGCTGCAACGCAGTGCCGATGAGTTCAAAGATCAAACCTATTTCATCTACAACATCAAGACAGAACAACTCCCACACATATTATTTCCGATTGGTGGTATTCAAAAAAGCGATGTCAGAAAGCGTGCACAGGAGTTGAAGTTGCCCAATGCGGACAAAAAGGAATCGATGGGTTTATGTTTTGTCGGTAAGATTCGTTTGAAAGACTTTTTGGAACAACAGCTTAAACCTAAGCCTGGGCTAATTGTGGACCGGAACGGATTAAAAGTAGGCGAACATGAAGGCCTTCATAATTACACAATTGGTCAAAGACAGGGAATACGTATTGGTGGCGATGGCGGTCCGTGGTATGTCGCAAAAAAGTCACCTGTGGATAACTTATTAGTCGTTACAAACGACCCAAATGATGAAATTCTCCAAATTCGTGAAATTCAGATCCACTCTACCAACTGGATTAACTTTGATCCCCTTAAGACTGGTGCGCAGTTAACAGCGCGATATCGTCATCAAGGTGAGTTAGTGAAAGTCATACTCTCCCCTGTTCCCTCAGTTGATAAAAACGATCAGTATTACAAAGTTGAGTTTGATGAGGTTCAGTTAGCTGTAGCCAGTGGACAAAGCTTGGTGTTGTATGATGGCGAGATCTGTGTTGGCGGTGGCGTTATTGTATAAAAAAGAGGCGCTGATTGCTCAGCGCCTTGTCGGATCCTCGTCGGAGAAATGACTCCTTTCTAAGAATCGGACTGACAAAAGATGGCTATGACGGTTAGAGAAGGGTTCGTCTCATGGAGAAAGTCGGGAGGACCAAGTTGCTTCCCGTGACTCGGAGACAGAGTGAACCTTCGTGGCTTGCCATCTTTAGACCTATCTCTAAAGTAACACGCTGTTTATTTAGAGTCAAAGCATAAAAAAGACCCTCCAAATGGAGGGTCTTTTTTATGCTTATGGTTTGATGAACTTTACGAGGAGCAGAGCGACAATGTTGATGATTTTGATCATCGGGTTAATCGCAGGACCAGCAGTGTCTTTGTAAGGATCACCAACTGTGTCACCAGTAACCGCAGCTTTATGAGCTTCGCTACCCTTACCACCAAAGTTACCTTCTTCAATGTACTTCTTGGAGTTATCCCAAGCCGCACCACCGGTGGTCATAGAGATACCAACGAAGATACCAGTGACGATAGTTCCAACAAGTAAACCACCTAAAGCTTCAGCACCAAGGGTTAGTCCAACCAGAATTGGCGCAACCACTGGAAGTAAAGCTGGAGCAATCATTTGTTTGATGGCTGACTTAGTGACAATATCTACAGCTTTTGAATAGTCTGGTTTACCAGTGCCTTCTAAGATGCCTGGAATTTCACGGAATTGGCGACGAACTTCTTCAACCACTGCTTTGGCAGCTTGTCCAACAGCGGACATCGCCATGCTAGCGAATAGATATGGAAGTAAACCACCGATAAGCAAACCAACTAAGACTTTGCTGTCTGCAAGGTCGAACACGACGATGATGTTATGAACAACAGCGAGTTCTTGGGTATAAGCGGCAAACAAGACCATAGCGGCAAGTCCGGCTGAGGCAATAGCGTAACCTTTTGTTACAGCTTTGGTAGTGTTCCCTACTGCATCTAATGGATCGGTAATGTTGCGAACGCTTTCAGGCATGTTAGCCATTTCAGCAATACCACCAGCGTTATCAGTGATTGGTCCGAACGCATCAATTGCTACGATAATACCAGTCAATGACAACATGCTCATAACTGACAAAGCAATTCCGTACAAACCTGCTAAGTGATATGCGCTCAAGATAGCGATAATAATCACCAAGACAGGTAAAGCAGTAGACTGCATTCCGATAGCCAAGCCTTGAATGATGTTGGTACCGTGACCAGTAGTAGAGGCTTCAGCAATTTTTTTGACTGGACCAAAACTCTTGGAAGTATAGTATTCAGTGATAAGCACAATGGCAGCGGTCACGAAGATACCAATCAAGGAAGCCCAGTACAAGTTCATGGTGGAGTACAAACCGTTATCTGCCATCAATCTTTGGGTAATAGGGTAAAAGGCGATTGCCGATAAAACTCCCGTAACCGCAAGGCTCTTGTACAAAGCACCCATAATGTTTTGAGATTTGCCCAAGCGGACAAACCAAGTTCCAATGATAGTAGTAATAATAGAGGCGCCACCTAGAACTAATGGGTAAATTATGGCGTTGTTGAAACTAGGGAAGACAGTATGACCGAGTAAGATAACGGCAATAGCAGAAACGGCGTAAGTTTCAAAAAGGTCAGCAGCCATTCCAGCACAGTCTCCTACGTTATCCCCTACGTTATCAGCAATAACACCAGGGTTGCGAGGATCGTCTTCAGGAATTCCACTTTCAATTTTACCAACCATGTCGGTACCGACATCAGCACCTTTGGTGAAAATTCCACCGCCTAGTCTGGCAAAAACTGAAATTAAACTGGAACCGAACGCTAGTCCGATTAACGCACCTAAATCTTTAGTCAGAAAGTAAAAACCGGTAACACTAAGTAAGCCTAAACCAACCACAAACAAACCTGTAACCGCGCCACCTTCAAAAGCTAGGCTGAGTGCGTTTTTTAAACTCACTGTCGCTGCTTGAGCAGTACGGACGTTGGCTCTAACAGAAATATGCATCCCAATAAAGCCAGCAACTGCAGAAAGAACTGCACCGACAATAAACGCGTAAATAGTGTTTGCAGAGAAATTGCCGAGGTACATTAAAATTCCAATAACCACCGCAACAATAGCAACAGTTTTATACTGGCGGGTAAGATAAGCTTTAGCACCAGCTTGAATTGCTGAAGCGATCTCTAGCATTTTTCCTTGACCAGGGCTGGATTTTAAAATTCGGTAAATTAAAAAAGCCCCATACAGGAGTGCAATGACGCTCGCGCCTATCGCGTACCACAAAAGTGAGTTTTCAGACATAGACTTAAAACCTTAGGTCAAATGACCATTTCTTAATGATTGTTGCCATAATTATAAGTAAAATAATGATTTTCATCAACCCCTAGCCAAATTCAAAAAACTGTCCCGACATAATGCCGAAACAGTTTTTATTTGGTAATTTCTACTGTGGACAACAAGGCTTTGAAGTATGGTAGTAATTCTGGCGAGGTCCCTAGGTCAAATGTGATGTAATTGTTTCCTTGGCGTATACCGACAAGCATATCGTTAACCGTTATTCCGTTGATACCGTTGATGGTTGTTTTGGTTGTGGTTAAGCCACTCGTTGCTACATAACCTTTTGCATTGATGTAAATCCGAATGTTATCTGCTTTATCGTTATCGGGTTTTAGAATAATGATGTAACCGATGTTTGGGTCTGTGGCCGAGTAAGTGGTTACGGTCCATTCTTTCGGGTATTTAAAGTCTAGTGGATATTTGGAATCTTCGTATTGATTCCAGTCTTTTGTCGAGAGTGGAACATTTGTTTGAGCATATGTTGTGTTGTTACTAAGTGATGGGTTAAGACCAGTTTTCTGAACAATAATAGGACCTAATTCCCTAGTCAAAAGCAGCGCTGAATAAATACTGACGACAGCGATGAACAAAACCAGAAAGAAAGATTTTGATTGTGTGGAAAGCATTGTAAGTTGAAAATTAAGAGCTATTTGCTAAACAAGCTTTGTAAATCGGCCCCCGTACCACAATAGTATAGGTGTTCGGTGAGTGGAGCGCAGTATCCTGGGTTCTTTTGGACAAAAGAGTATTTTGGTAAAAACCAATACAAAAAGACAACAATTGCGACAATGGCTACGTATCCAGTATATTTGATAATTTTAAACATTTTGTTTCAGGAGCTAAGTTCTAGATATAGTATATACCAAAATATAACGAAAGGCGATATTAAGGGTTTTGAAGTGTGTTAATAATGCTATCGACTTGAGTTTTAAGTTCAGGCAACCCTTTGTTATTTAAAATTACGTAATCGGCGAGTTTGATACAACCCAAAAGATTTTGCTTACCAGGATCGTTAGAAGTTAATTCCCTTTGTTCATCTTCTACAAATTTTTCAAACGAAATACTATCCGTTGAGCTTTCCCTATTTTTAATTCGTTCGTATCTTTGTTTGATATCCGCATCAATTGCCAGTAAAGAAAAGTTTGGTTTATTTTTTAAAGTCTCGACTTCGCCAATAGTCCTCACTGATTCAATAATTGTGTTACCGGAGTTTTGCTGGGCTCTCTTGTATAGTTCGCTCACGATATAGCCTGGGCCATGGGTGGCACGAAGGTCATTGGCTACATCAACCATGCTGTCCCGATTTACAGCTAGGCCACGGCGATTAATTTCTTCAATTAAAAAGTCACGAACAGAGTAAGACTTAAAACCGTAATTATCGGTTAAGTATTTTGTAACGGTGCCTTTACCTGCGCCAATCGTTCCTGTAATGCCGATAACTGTCATACTAATTAAAGAATTTGCTTGATAAGTTCGCTGACGCCAATTTTTTCTGTGGCGGAATAGGGAATTACCGGATAGGGATGAACACTATCTTCAATATCTTCAATTTGTTTCTTGAGTTCGTTTTTCTTGAGCTTGTCGATTTTGTTGGCAACAACTACAACATTTTTGTTGGCGTCTTCAAGTTTGCGGAGCATGTCGCGATCGGAGTCAGTAATACCAACTTTAGCATCGATAATTAAAACGATTTTCTTTTGGTCAATGTTTGGATGCAAAGCATACCAATCAATAATTTCGGCCATGTGTCCCCTATGTTCTTTGGAGCCTTTGGCAAAACCATAACCAGGAACATCCATGAGGTAAAAGGAGTTGTTAACCAAAAAGGCGTTAACAATTTTAGTTAAGCCGGGCGTTGGGCTCGAAAACGCTAAATCTTTACGTTGCACGATGTTGTTGATCACGCTAGACTTTCCTACATTAGAACGGCCTAGAAAGGCGATTTGAGGAATGCCATCAAACAGAATTTCATCATCTTCAACTAAACCTTTGATAAACTTGGCGGAAAGGATTTTCATGCCTTAAGCATAACAAAAAACCGCCATTTAGGCGATTTATGTGAAATCGAGGAGAAGTGGGGAGTGGTCAGAGACCTCGTCTGGTAAAACTTTAAATTCGGTAACGTTGAGGTTGGGGGAGACGAATATATAGTCAGCATATTTTTCGGGTTTGGTGTAATGTGAAGTTCTGGTTGAAGTGATGCCGTATTCGGCAATCAAGTTTCGCAGTCCAGCATCCTCGATGATTTTTAAACTCTGGGTGGTGGGTAGGAGATTAAAGTCTCCGCATAAAACTGTATCCCCTGCTGTTTTTGCAATAAAATTTTTAATGTTCTGTGACTGCAAAAGGCGATCATCGCTATCGTTTTTGCCTTGACCATTCCAGAGACCGTGAAAATTAATTACTGTAAGAGGTTTATTCTTGTAATTAATTTTCACGTATTGAATGTTACGAGCATGATTGCCAACATCAACTTCATGAACGTAACCCCTTTCTTTGTATACAAACTCCTCGCCTTCTTCAAGAACTTCGAAATCATCTTTAACTAGCATTAGTAAGCCGTAATGGTCGCCATGGTGTGGTCTGAAGAATGTTTTAAACTCCGGGAGAACAGCTGATATTTCTTGAAGTCCATAAACCATCGCTTTAGAATTGTCTATTTCTATTCCACCGGCCGATTTTCCTTCTAAGTGTTCATATGGAGCTGACCAAATTTCTTGTAAACAAAAAACATCAGTGGTCGCTGAATGTTCTTTGAAAAAATTGAGTAAACCTTCTTTCCCCGCTCGTCCTCCCCAGGTGTTCAGTGTAATAATTCGCATAAAACTGTAGTCCTTTTAAGTTATTCAGTGAAGCGCATATCGTGCCAATTTTGGCCGTACTCTTTTTGGATTAAAGTTCGTTCCCCTTCAGCCACCGATTTATTCTGCTCAAGTCCTAGTAGTGTAATCGCTTGTTGTAAGTGTTGTTCATCATGGCCTTCGATTTCTAAATAGGCTGGGATGTTTGGGTATTCATCAAGATCAAATCTCCAGTCTTCATATTTCCATGAAGTGCGGTATTTTTCCTGATGGCCATAAATAACTAGCCCGATAGCTTTAAAAAGATCTGCCATAGATTCAGGGTCATTTGTTGGAATATTAATTTCTGTGACTTGTTTTGATATCCCAATAAATTCTGGTTTGGATTTCCAAGTGATTTCAGACTTTCCGTCTGAGGTAGTGCGAATTCTTAAATACCACGGGTCGTTATCATCTGTAACCTCAGTAGGGCGAAACCAATCGACGGTTAACTTTGTTTCAAGAACTTTTGTTGCACCAAGAGTTGTGAGCTTGTTGGTAATTTCAGATTTGTCGATATTTAAGACCTTGGTTTCAATTTCTTTGTTCATTGTTCTAATTCTAATTTAATTCGATTCGATTGTTCAACTGCTTGCTGATTTATTTCCTTGGCTTGCTCAATTCCTTCTTGACCTTGTTCAAATTGTGACTTTTCACCGTTTGATCCTTTAGTAAAATACAAGCCCGTAAGCACAGCGACTATAGCAAGGCTTATAATTAGGACTATTAGCATTGATCCCTTTTGTTTTTGAGTCATATCGTTAGGATATCAAAAAACCGCCTTTTCGGCGATTTACAAGATATAAAAAAGACCGGCCCCATGGCTATGGGCCGGTACGAGAACAAATCATGGTTTCCGGAGCATCGACTAGCGGATCCAGTCTGGTCACCTCGTGGAACCCGTCGCGGTCGATTTTCTTCGCGAGCTGATGAAAAAGTTCGTATGAGCGTCGTACTTCGTCTTCTCTGAAGAAAGACAGATTTTCGTGTTGTCTGGTTCTCATCTCCGACATCTTTGCGATACCGGGTTTCTGCCAGAACCACTCGGAAACGTATTCAATCGAAGTGGTGAAGTACCAAGCGCTGATTCGACTGGCGCCGAGTTTATCGAGACGACTGATAATGCTCGTCCTGTCGCCGCTCGACCCGTTCCAGGTGTCGAGAATGATTCTTGTTCTTGAGTTCGTTCTGAGGTTCTCCTCCAGCATCTTCCACATCATCCCCAAGGCATTGCGATGTCCGTCGGAGTACGGATCGAGATCTGTTTTTCCGCAGAGCTCGATGATGAGATTGTCGCGACTGATCAAGACGATGTCAGAATCTACTGCGACCACTCTCTCGCAGAAACTCGACTTTCCAGAAGCGCGCGGGCCAACGGTTAAGATGACTTCCTTCATAACTCCTCCAGCGGGGTCGGAATTTACCACACAAGTTTAGCTTAAAATTGAGGATATGTAAATAGAAACCGCCTTTAGGGCGGTTGTAGAAAAGATTTAGTTTGAGACTGTTTGATCACCTTCTGGTTCAGCGTCTTGGACAAGTTTATCATCAACGGTAATTTCTGTGAACTGAGCGGGGAGTCCTTTGGCATTGTGCATATTTGGACCATCTTGGAGATGGTAATGAATATGTGGTTCGCTTGTGTTGCCGGTGTTGCCGCAAAGTCCCAAGACATCTCCTTGTTTTACTTTGTCGCCAACTTTTACCGAAATAGAGTTATGTTTGAAATGGGCAAGTACACTCCATTCACCATTGCCATGATCAATGACGATTGTATTGCCAGATAACATTACCCAGTCACTTTCTCCGATGGGATTATCTTGATTACCATCAATAACTTGTGAAATGACACCGTCAGCAGGAGCGATAACTTCTGATCCAAAAGCTTCGTAATCTTCTAAGTCCTTTCCTTCGTTAGAATGATCCTTTGTGAAGTCGTAAGCGAACATTTGGTTTTCAGGTCCATCCCCATCTTGGCCAAGGTGATTGTTTTTAGATGGATTTCTCCCACCGTTGCCAACTATCCAAGTTCCTTTGAAAGGAAGGGCTAGGGGAGTTTTGGTTTTATAATCTGAGGTGTTCATGGTCTAAGCATATCAAAAAACCGCCAAGGAGGCGATTTAGACGATGGCGTGATTATACTTCTTTGATAGTGGTTCTAAATCAGGAATACCAAACTTATCAGCGAATGCTTCAAATTTGGTCACATTTTCCTCGCCAAATTTGCGAGCATGTTCCTTATAGTTTTCGTAGGAGTTAAAGCGTGGTGGTTTGGAATGGAACTTGTCGGCGTACATAATTAGCTGTTCCTCGAGAGTTTCAGCTACTAAATCACGGTGGGGTAGTGGTAAGTTTGATTCTATAATGTGTTCTTTAGTTAGACCAACTCCTGTGTGGCGTTCTGCAATCCTACAAAGTTCTTCAGGTGCATTTTCTTGTTTCAAGATTGCACAGCCTTCAACTCCGTGGCAAATATATTCGCCGAAGAATTCTCCATCCTTATCGATGAACTTATAACCACCAATGTCGTGAAGTAAGGCACCGGTACGGACTAAGTCTTTGTCAATGTCGATATTATTTGAGTCTATGAGTTGTTCTGCAATATCAGCCACCGCTTGGCAGTGAACGAATATGAGGTCGTAAGCAATGTCACTCGCCGCATATTTATAATGTAGCGCTTGAATTTGTTCTAAGGTCATATAATTAGGATAGCATAAAAAAAAATAGCCTAGTCAAATACACCGCTAAGGTGTAATAGTCCAGGCCAGATGGTAAAGTTGGTTACCGAGCTCAGTCTAGCAATAGGGGCAAAGTCCTTTTCGGATAGGCTTCGCTAATCCTTCCGCGTCAACTGTATTCAGGTGAGGAGCCCATCTATTCTTGCAAAAGAGGCAGATCGTGATCTCCCCACGGTCATTGTGACCATAACCGAACAAGAAGATATCCTTTCGATCTGGTGACCAATAGTAATACACGACGTATTGATCACCGCGTACGAAGTCCTTAACCCACTGAGGTAGATCTTCTTCTTGTGGGTAGGTCGCCGTGGTGTATGCGAATTGCTGATTGCCGCCTTCGTCGAGGATAGGTTTTCCCGTTCGCTGACGAAGGGCGTATCGAAGTGGGAAGAATAGTCCATCCTCAGATGGTCCGCCATTAACAGGTTGTCGGTTGTAGTAAAAACCTTCGACGCCGTTTCGGTACGCACGGCGGATAATGTAACGTTGACCGTCTGGTATTCTAACGCCGTGTTTGTCGGCGGGATTGAGGTTGACCTCAATAGCTAGATAGTTAGCGATTTCTGGTGCTGTCGCGAGCACCATATCAGTAACTAAAGGTTTCTTCGGAGATGATGTTGGTTGGGCGACCGACAAAGGTGTGAATACAACACTAAACAGTATTGTAAAAAGCAAGATCTTCATGGTTCCCCCTTGGAGTCATGTGGGTTTGTGTGTACAAAAAGAAAAACGTTATTTCCCTTTTTCTACATACAATTTTTTGTGATGTGCAAGTAAAAGTGTTGGCACTAATCTTTTGGCTGGGGTACCAGGATTCGAACCTGGGATGAGCGGACCAGAACCGCTTGCCTTACCGCTTGGCTATACCCCATCTTTTATGCGTAACTGTGGCAGTATAGCAATTTCAGGGATATTTTTCAATCAAGTATATCTGCCACCAAACAAAAACCCCCGCAAAAGCGGGGGCCAAGTCCTGTAAAATTTATTCTGTAACCATAAGCTGACCAACCATACCCTTGGCACGATGTTCGCCAACTGAACAGTAGAAGGTGAATGTTCCGGCTTTGTCAGCAGTAAACATCACGAAATCGGTGTTACCTGGTTGGATGACTTTAGTTTTGACACCAGTATAGCCTTCCAAGACGAAATCATGGGGCATATCTTGAGCGAGCAACATGACTTTAACTTTGTCACCCTTTTTAACTTTGATTTGGTTTGGAGCGAAGGAGAAATCACTTCCAACTAAGCTGAAAACTTTGGTACCATCGTCCATAACTGAGCCATTGGCCCATTCTTCTGGAGAGTGAACAACTTCTTCGCCACCAGGGGTGGTTGCGGTATCAGTTGTTGTGGTCTGAGTGGTTTCGCTTGCAGTTTTTTTATCATCACCATTTTGGGTGTAATAATAGGCGCCGGCGATAACAACAATGATCGCGATGATGATAGTCGTGATCATCGTGGTGTTTTTTGACCCTGGGGTCTGTGGGGCTTGAGAATCCATAATGCTTTGTTTCTTAATGATTTTTACTTAAGTTAGTACTTTAACCTTAGCGAGGATAGGTGGAGATGTCAAAGTCTTTCTCCCTGAGCTGTGTATAAAAAGAGCGCACACAATTAGGGGTCTTGTGTGCGCGAACGCGGGGGTCGGCTGGGCGGTGTTGTGCCGCTAGCCGGGGGTGTGGATCTTGTTCATGTCGCTCCGAGGAGTTGAGCTCCTCGTGGAGATCGAGGAGATCTTCTTGCCTTCGTTCTTCATGAACGTCCGCATCTTCTCCACGGTTTCTTCCAGCAAGGCAGACCTTTCACGGAATTCGGTTTGAAGTCCCGCCCAGGTCTGACCCACATCTCGTAGGTAATCCTTGTCGTTGGCCATCTAGATACCGTCCTTTGATTGTAATGTCGCTGGCGATGTCAGCGATCGCTCATTATACGTAACTTCAGTAAATTAATCAAGCCCTTGGGCAAGGGCTTGATGCGTTATCTTAAGTTTTAATTAATCGGCTGGAGTTGTGATGGCGTGAAGATCCGTCTCGGCTTTGGCGTTAAATCTGTTTCTTGCCCTCTTAATGGGTTTTCATCATCGGAGATACCACCAACACCATCAATTTCAGTTGGTGGGGTAGTTATGACTTCAGGTGTAATAATTTGCTGAACTTGGGTTGTTGTAGCTGCAAGCTTGGTTGGGAGGGGGATATTGTTGTTGCGTCGGTTAGGTAAGTTGTAATCAGCGAAGATTTCGGTTTTGCCTCCAGCGAAAGCCAGTTGTCCGTTTGCGGCGACTTTAGCTTCAAGAATACCTTCGGGACGGCCAAAGGTTTCCACAGGTAGGTTTTGATGAACCTTTTTCATAAAGGCGTTCCAGATTGGAGCGGCAACGAAGACGCCGTCAGCACCAGCACGCAGTAGTGTGCCATCGTTGTTACCAGCCCACACTCCAGCCGTTATTTGTGGAGTGAAGCCAAGAGTCCAACCATCGTGAAATTTTTGAGTAGTGCCGGTTTTAGCAGCGATAGGGCGGTCTTCAAGAATGAGCGGGGAGCGTTTGCCAAAGACGAAACTACGTGCGTCGTTGTCGGTCATAACGTTGATGACTTGATAGGCTGCGCGGGCATCAACCGCTTGCACGTTTTGGGCTTGGTATTCTTCAAGGATTTTCCCATTTCGGTCTTCAATGCGGAGGATAGAATGAGTCCCGTTGTTTAATCCCCCATTGCCGATTACTGAATAGGCGGCAGTGTGTTCGAGGAGTTTAACTTCACAGCCACCGAGAGTTAGTGAGAGTCCGCAGTTATCAAACGAAGAGGTAATGCCAAGTTTGCGCATTGTGTTAACCATGCTTGGAATCCCTACAGCTTCTAAAGTTCGTACAGCCGAGATGTTTAAGCTACCAGCGAAAGCTTTACGCATGGAGATAGCGCCGTATTGCTTACCATTGTAGTTTTTTGGAACATATGGTTTAGCTTTGCCCTTTGCAAAGTTTTTAGACACATCCATAACTATAGATGATGGGGCGTATTTAAACTCTGGGCCAAATGCGGTGAGGTAGGTGTAAGGCTTCATACTACTACCAGCTTGAAGATCGGAGATAGCGGCGTTAACGTTGGGATCGAACAAACAGTTCAGACCAGAGACGCATCCAGCAGGTTCAGCTTGGCCAAAGTAGTTTTTGCCGCCTACCATGGCTAGAATTTGGCCAGTTTTGGTATCCATAGCGACTAAGCTTGCATTGTGAGCGTTGTACTTCGTTGAATTCTTTTCCACCCCTTCCGCTATGACGTCTTCAGCGATGCGTTGAACGTTCATATCAAGTGTGGTGTAGACTTTGAAACCACCCTCTTCTAAATGTTTTTTGTCGTAAGTTTCGTTAAGGTATTTTTCTACCCACATCACAAAGTGAGGCGCTTGAAGTTCGGTTTTGGTTTTACGAAACACAACTTTTTCATCTTTGGCGGTATTGTACTCACCTTCGCTGATATATTTTTGCTCATACATCAGCCGTAAGATGTCGTTTTTGCGTGCAGTGAGCGCATCCCGGTTGTCGGTACGCATGTAATATGATGGCGCTTGAGGAAGGGCAGCGATGTAAGCGCTTTCAGCTAAAGTTAAATCCTTTGCCGCTTTACCAAAATAGGTTTCGCTTGCCGCTTCTACACCGTAAGCGTTACGTCCATATGGAATTTGATTCAAGTACATTCCCAGAATTTGTTTTTTGGAAAACTCTTGTTCAAGTTTAATTGCGAGTAACGCTTCTTTAATTTTGCGTTCCCAAGAACGTTCACGTGTAAGTAACGCGTTTTTGGCAAGCTGTTGAGTAATGGTACTACCACCTTGGCTTATTGAACGGGCTTTGTAGTTAACCCAAGCCGCACGACCAATAGCTTCTATAGATAATCCGTGATGGTTATAGAAGCTTTTGTCTTCGATGGCGATGGTCGCATCGATTAAATTTTGGTTAATTTCCTCTAATTCTACAGGAGAACGCTTGTATTCCCCGTGAATTTCGTAAAGAAGTTCGCCGTTGCGATCAAAAATTTTACTGGAAGCGGGGATAGTCCCATGAACTAAAATTGAGGTGTCGGGAAGTGAGCGGACGTAGTCGCGCACCTGCACAAACGCCACGATAGAAAAACCTGCGAGTACAGCTGAGCTGTAGTAGAAGATTTTTTTGAGCGTTTGTGTTTGCATGGGTGCTCCCTCTATTGTCATGACTCTGTGTTAGCGCTACTTTCGATGTCAAAGCGTGCGCGCAACTCTCATGTCAATTTTATTTTTAGTTTTTTTATTGCATAGCTTATTAGTGTAACAAATGAGACGAACTGCAGCAACGTTTGCTATACTATGTCTAGATGATTAGAATTATAAAAATAATTTTTAGTACAATAGTTGTCGTCACGCTCTCTGTAGTCGTGCTTGATGCCGGATTAGTTTTCTTTTTTGCGCATTACCGACCAGAAATAAAAGAGGCAGATGCAATAATTGTGCTTGGTGCTGCGATAAATAGTGATGCAGCGCGTAACCGTGCACTCGAAGGCTTAAGGTTGTACGAAGATGGTAAAGCACCGGTCATTGTTGCTACTGGTGGGAAGATTGCAGACCCAGATATTTCCGAAGCTCAGTTTATTCAAAAAGTTATCAACAAGAATTCGCAAAAAAAACCAGAAATAATTTTGGAAGACCAATCCGGTAACACTTACGAGAACATAAAAAATTCTCGAGAGAAGTTAGGTGATGCTGACAGCGTGATTATTGTCAGTGACGATTATCACTTGGCTAGAGGAGTGTTGCTTGCAAAAAAGTTTGGGTTCAAGGATATCTCATGGAGTTCACCTGCGCAAGAGTACTACAAAGACCCAGAACACCGCTTTTATTACTTCCGTGAGTTTGTAGCGATGCTGAACTACATTCCCCGGTTTTTGGAATAAATACCGATAAATATCGGCTTCTTTTCCCTCTCCTTAATTTTTGACAGTTTTCACTGCATTATGCTATAATCTCAGTAATTGAATATCCATAGACAGTTGGCAGCTCTTAGAGCTTCAAACCCGCAAGGGACCGCCCACCGAGGAATATTATTACGCAACTATCTAGTAGTTCGTACTTTTGTACTCGGGTTAGCCCGAGTTTTGTGTTTTATAGCACATTTTCCGGATCATTCAAGATATTAAAGGTCGAAGTAATATAGGAAAACTATATGGCAAAAAGTAAATCACAAAAAGAACAGGATTTAGCTGAATTAACTGAAAAGTTAAAAGAAGCTAAATCTGTAGTGCTTTCCGAATACCGTGGGACAACTGTGAAAGATATTGAATCTTTCCGTAAACAGATGCGTGGAGAACAAGTTTTCACTAAAGTTTACAAAGTCTCATTACTTCGCAAAGCTCTCGAAGCCAATGGTATTGATGCTTCCAGCATCGATTACAAGCAACCAGTTATTTTGTCTATCTCTCAAGATGACGAAACAACTCCAGCTCGCTTAGTTAAAAACATCTCTAAAGATGTTAAGACTATCGGTGTGCTCGCAGGTGTGCTTGATAACCATTTGGTAGATAAAGTCCAAGTCTTGGCGCTCGCTGATCTTCCTAGTAAGGATCAGTTACGTGCTCAAGTCGTGGGTACAATTAACGCTCCAATTTCTGGATTCGTTAACGTCTTGGCTGGCAACGTTCGTTCGATTCTCAACGTTTTGAACGCGATCGCCGCAAAGCAAGCTTAATCAGTATTAATTAATCAAACGATATGGCAGATTTTACATCTATTGTTGAACAAATCGAAAAGCTTTCCGTTTTGGAACTTTCCGAATTAGTTAAAGTGTTAGAAGAAAAGTTTGGTGTTAGCGCAGCCGCTCCTATGATGATGGGTGCAGCTCCAGCAGCCGCTGGTGCCGCCGCCGCCGAAGAACAGACCGAATTTACAGTTGAACTTACCGAAGCCGGTGCAAACAAGATCAACGTTATCAAAGCTGTTCGTGAAGCAACTGGTCTTGGTTTGAAAGAAGCTAAGGACTTGGTAGACGGTGCACCTCTAGCAGTTAAAGAAAACATTGCTAAAGCAGACGCTGAAGAATTGAAGAAAAAGCTTGAAGAAGCTGGTGCCAAAGTTACTTTAAAGTAATTAGGTCACTGTTTAAAAAAGACCCTCGTTTGAGGGTCTTTTTTGATGCCTTGTTTATTTATGAAAAATATTGTATAGTGATCAGTCGCCTAGTGCGATGAATCTGGTTTGGAGGAAAAGTTCATGTCCGCACTGTGTTTTGTGTTTTCAGTGAACCTTATGCATGCGGACTTGTCAGATTCCGCTGCAGATGCGACTTCGTATTCCCCGATGGTCCGTTGGTTGTCGGGTGACTTGGAGGACGTTCTCTCTGGCGCTAAGGGAATTAAGTGTTCAGTGTCGATTGAGGAACTGGATTGCCAGTTTGTCCTTCCACTTCAAGAGTTCTGCTTGGATTCCGGCGACGCTGAAGTGATTGGGCGAGAGTGGGCCCATGTCATTCCTGCCGACTGGATCCCTAGTGATCTTGTGTTGAAGAACTTCGCATTGGGAGGGGAGAATTCTCACCCCGTGCAGTTTGTCTCTGAGTATAGCATCCCGTCACCGACAGTGATCCAAGAGCTGGTGAAGATGCGCGGAGAGACTGCTTTCTATCTTCTCGACACTTGGACTCGGCTTTACTCGATGGACTACGCGTCTCTGGAGATGCCGACCAGTGAAGCCCTGTCTGATGAAGTGAATGCGCTTGAGTATGAGGGCGCGGTGCTTCTCCGGATGCGCAGTGAGCTCTTTGATCCGATCTTGCGGGCGTGGTATGCATATCAGGCTCAGCCAAGCGACAGATTACTTGGCCAGCTTGAGAAGGCAATCGCTGCTGCGCTTCGCTTTGCGGATCGGAGTGGAGTCCCATTCATTTTCGTTCCAATCGATCTCGAGGCCTGTGTGGTCGGATCACATTATGGAAGCCAGGTCTTTCATGATGTGATCAATATGTGTGTCAATGCAGGTTTTCCTATGGTCACACCGAGTGAAGCCTATCGAGAACTTCGCATTCAGGCTCGGCATACAGACTTGCGCCCAGCTAGGTCCACACCGAAGTGGGAAGGCTATTTCCTGCAAGACGTGCTGAAACAGCGCTGGCTTTATGCGTCTTTGGATCTAGACTTCAAAGATCCCTTGGTAGTGAAGAATTGTCTCATGGCCGGGGGCAGTGACGGGTTGGTTGTTATGGGGTATCAGAGCGGAAAAGGTAAGGCGTCTGCAAAGACGGATACCACTCCAATCTCCATTGGCGGTGATAACACGGCCGCGTACTTGCTTCAGCAGTACGCCATCGCTTGTGGGTTCAAGGCTGAAGAACTCCTCGAAAAAATCCAGTCAAATCGCCAAAGCTTGGCGTTGCTGGATTTAGTCGGAGTTTGGTTGTCGGATGAGATCCGACTTCGTAGTGGGTGACGGTCAAACGTCACCCCTTTTTTATTCTAAAAATTTAACTTCAGTAAGGTCGTATCGTTTAAAACCAAGATGATTCGGTTTTTTTCGTCGACAATAAAATCTTTTGGATTAGTAAGTTGGTTGCTGTAAATCGACTGAACGAGTCCACCGTTTTTATTTAGAACTAAGATTCTTTTGTTGTCGCTATCAAGCACATAAACATTCGTTGTAGTGCTGTCTGTAAAGATACGTCCACGTCCTGACAAAGGTGTACCAAGCTTTGGAAAATCAAAGGCGATTGGTTTACCAGATTGATACTTTAGTATTGCTGTCTTGGTTAAGACATACATATTGCCATCAACAGCGATGTCTAAGGCGTCAGCAAGTTCAGGGGCGGTAAATGACACGGTTGGCTTAGTAATATCCCGTTCACTTACAGTGTAGTTAATAACTTGTTTGGTAGATTTATCAATTAAATATACACGGTTATTAGTCGGATAGAAGAACAAGCCTGCCCAATTTTCGGGTTTAGGAACCTGAGTATCAATTCCGGTGCCAGTTGTGGTGTTAACAAAATTCCAGAGGAATAAGCGGTCGCCACTATAAATTACTGCTTGATTCCCTCGAACAAATTGAGCGGCCTCAATAGCCTGGCTTGAAATCAAGACATTGTCTTCAACTTTGTCGGTATTTCGATCAAAACTGACAATGCTTTGGCCAGTGTGAGTGGCGATGTAGCGAGGAAGGTTGATAAGGCGGTCAGCTAAGCTAAGTGTTGCCACAGACGTTGCTTCGATAGTGGTTTTCTTTTCAAGCTTGCCTTCAAGTTCGTTGAGTTGTTGACGCAAAGCATCAGCTGTTGAGATCTGATCGTCTTCTTCGAGCTTGGGTAAACTATTGAATTGGTCTTTGGCTTGAGTGAATAATTCTCGACTCTGATTCTCATCACCATACAAGAATGCAGCGTTACCATCGTTAACTAAACTTTGGACATTGCTCAGTATAATTTTGGCCGCAGCGAGTTCACCTTCACTACTTCGGAACTTTTGAGCTAAGAAAATATTTGTACCAAGTGCTAACAATAGCACGAGCGCTGAGACGACTAAAAACTTTTTTTGTTTGGAAAGTTTGGCGAAATTATCAAGTGTAAAATTGTTTTTGGCGTGATTCCCAACGGCATTCAATAAGTTTTTGTTTTTGATTAAAACCGTTTTAATATCGCCCGTATCTTGTTTGGCCACCCGATCTTTAGTTTTTAGTGCAAAAGCTTTAGTGCTTTCCCAAGCGCGTTGAGCAGCAAGCTTACCACTATGCATAGCTTGTAGCGCCACTTTTTTGTGCATTTTTGCAGGAGCAATGTAGTCTTCCAAAGCGACGTGCTCAACTTGAGTTGTGCCTGGCTCAACCATCAAACCTAAAAGACTGCCAAAAGCAGTCTCAGGTCCGGTATTTTCTTGCAAAATTCGTAAAATCTCTTGGCCAGCAAGTGGTAGAGTGTGATTATTTAAAATGTTACGGATACGGTCCGCAGAGATGTTGCTAAAGAGTTGGTTGGTGGAAAGAATAACAACGTCACCTAAATGAAGTTTACCAACTGAAAAGTCTTCAAAAGTTTTTAGCGGACTGCTTGTGGCAGGTGCCTCTGTAACTGAAGTGAAGTCATCATCACGATAGAGTAGGGCAGTAATTTTTCCAGTACTTGCCACGGATAACTTTGAGCCATCTTTTACAGCAACTAGGGCATTAAGTTTACCTACCCAGTGAGTTTTACCTTGGGCTGTTAGTTTTCCAAGTTCTTCGTTTAAACCAGCTAAAGCGTGTTCAAAGTTGTCGTTGTGGGGACGAGCCCGATAGGTTCGTCTTAAGCTTGCTGCTAATGCGTTGGCAATACGTTCACAGTCTTCCAGCGCTGCAGGATTGAACATTGGCAGCTCAGTAATCAAATAGAGTTCAGAGGACCCATTAAAAGCCTGTTCTGCCATGACAAAAACATGGGTTGTGGTTTGTTTCGGATTGCCGAACTGAATCTTGGCTATTTGCGTCTCTAGTTCAGTCATACTTAACATTAATTATACCACAAACAACTTGCTCCTCAAAAAGTTAGAAATAACCACAGAAAAGCGTAATAATAGAGTTTTGAATATGATATACTAAAACAGTCATTGTTATTAATCAGGATTTTTAGAGAATGCTCCAAGAAATTATCGAGTCGAAATACAAGTCAGTTATTGTTCCATTTTTGTTACTTGCTACAGCCCGCAGTTATTCTATTTTAGAGTTATCAAAGCGTTTAGGTTTTTCAGTTGATAAGCTAAATCATGAACTTTCAGATTTGATGAAACTCGGTTTGGTTCGCAGTTTCACCAAGAATCGCCAAACTTATTATCTCGTAAATACTCGTCACAAGTCGTTGATAGAGTTAAAGCAGTCGCTCGTTAAAAATCAAAAACATTTTGATGATGAGTTGTTTATCGCCATCAAAAGACTTGGTGAGGTAAAGGGAGCATTCTTGAGCGGTATCTTTACTGGTAACCCAGAACTTCCCGTTGATATTTTGATTGTTGGTAAACCAAACTTGAACAAGCTCGATGAATTTTTACAGAATTGTAAGAAAATGATGGGTCAAGATGTAAATTACAGCATCATGAGTGAAGATGAGTACACTTTACGCCGCGATACTTTCGACAGGTTTATTAAAGATGTTTTTGATTACCCACATTTGGTGGTTTTTGATAACCTTCATAAAACTAAAAAGAAAAAATAAAATATCATGCAACAAATTCAAGATTTCTACGTAGGGTTCCTAAATTTGTTCCCAGGTTTCTTGCATCCAGCCATATCGATTGGCTTAGCGATCCTCTTGGTTGTTTCTGTGATTCAAGTGCTTAAAAGAAATTTCGTTTATCTTATCTTGCTGGTTATCCTGCTCCCAGCTTCAATCCCGATTCTAAAAAACATTCTCGATACGCTAATCGGGTTCGTGAAGTTTGTGTTAGGGATATAGCAAAGCCATGCTTGACTAGTGTTATAAAATATCGTAAGATGCTAGATCACTAGCATCTTTTTTGATGCGCCAGGTGATGTACATTCGAAGCGTATCACGTATCATGGAGGACACATGAGCGAAGCACGGCAGAGTCAGAATCCACCGGAACCCAAATACGTTGAGGTTCATGTCGAGATTTACAAATCCCTGGCTCACAAGGGATATGCCTTCGGAACCGCAATCATCAACGGTACCAGGAAGGATGTCTTCGTTGGCAAGAAGGGCCACTCCTATCAGAACGAGAATGGGTACTGGGAGAAGTATCGTGAGGGGATGCAACGTGCGCCCTTTGAGGGTGACGTCGTTCGCGCCAGGGTTTGTCTCAGAGTGGATCCGGGCAAGAGTCCTTTCGCAGCGTTCTGGTATTTCCTTTCCGAAGCCTCTGACGAGGGCAACAATGAGGGATTCAGCATTCTTGAGGAGGACTACGAAGCTCGCTATCTTTGCGATGATTGCGGCATGTCTCCTTGTAGATGCGCTCAGGAGTACTAGGTGCGATTCGTTCGGATCGTGTGTGGCACATGGTCGATCTTCATTGGTCGATTATGTGCCTCTTTATTTTTATAAATATATTTGTGGATAACTGCAGGGTGTACGTCGGTACACCTTGTTTTTATTAGCTTTGACACAGGGTGAACGACCGTATACTATAATAGTACTGATTAAGTAGCATTTAATTGAAGCTCAGCTAAAGGATCTTGCTATAGTATTCTCATTCGAAATTGGGTACTTGTGCACCGCAAGATTCTCTATCTGCCCTTCAGGAAAGTGGGAGGATAAAAACATGTCGATTACTGAGAGACAAAAAGAGTTGCTAAAGTTTATTAGCAAACAAATTCGCGAGCATAATATGCCACCGTCAATATCTGAGATGGCTGAATACTTGGAAGTTAAATCTAAAAATGCTGTTGCGAAACTTCTTAATTCACTAGAAGAAGAAGGTTATATCAAAACCAGTGGTAAAGCTCGAGGTATTACAGTACTTAACAGTCTGACCGATAGTTTAGAAAAAGGCTTTATCCGAGTTCCGCTCCTAGGCTCAATTCAAGCTGGTAGTCCTCACTTGGCCGAAGAACAAATTGAAGAGTGGGTGAACTTACCTCAAACAATGATCAAAGGCCGGCGCGATGTCTTTCTGCTTAAAGTTCGTGGTGAGAGTATGATTAACGCTGGAATTTACGAAGGGGACTTAGTTATCGTTCGTCCGACTAAAGAAGCTCGTAATAACGATATCGTTGTCGCTCTGCTCCACGATGAAGCTACGGTTAAACGTTTCGTTCAGATCAAAAACAGAGCTTACTTGAAAGCTGAGAATCCTGATTATCCAAACATCTATCCAAAAGAAGAGTGGATGATCCAAGGAAAAGTGGTTGGTGTGATAAGAAACTTAGAATAAGAAATAAATCTTTATTTAAACAAATTATTAATTCATTCTGATGGACTCAGAATGCATGGGGGTTTTATTATGTCCGATTTAGAATTGTCCAAAAGCAGAATCCTAAAGCAGTTACGCGGTTTATGTGCCCATTGTGCTAATGCTCGTGAACACACATGTCCTGTTCAGCGCATCGCGATTCAAGTAAAAGCTATAAATGGTATTCCACTTATAGTAAACAGCGAGTTTCGAGGTGTGTTGTGGGCATAACCGCAAATTCGGTAAACAAAATAGCGAAGCTGAAATAATCTGGATACAAGCATGTGTATCCAGATTATTTTTAAAATGACATGTAAGCTCTAAAAGTATTACAATAATGTTACTATGATTTCTCAGAATATCGTTCAAGTTGAGTTTGTGGCGTCTACCCAGTATGCCATTGGTGCCAGAGTCCCGCGGACTGGGTTGTATGTTTGCGTGCCTTGTGGTTATGTTGAGCAATTTCAGGAAGGGGAGCTGTTTCCGACTTGTGAAGCTTGTTTGGCGGGCACCGAGAACGGTCCAGAAGGGTTTCAAGAAGAAGAGGTTGAGTTCTGGGAATTCGTCAGCTAAATCTAAACACGTCTTTGACCTCAGAAAAATCGCTTAAGAATAAGCGTTTTTTGTTAATTTAAAACTTGACAAATTCCCGTATATACTATATAATAATCAGATTTGAACAACCGCGTTTAAATATCTGCGGAAGTCTAATCATTTTAAGATAATCCTTGTTTGTTGCTATTTGGCAACGAAATTGGAATACTATTACATTAAACTCCTATTACCGCTAATCGTTAAGCGGTTGGGAAAAGGAACTCTGTATGACTAATTTACAGAAATTGAAGCAGTTTGTGATTACTCGCTTCTCTCGCAAAAACACTGCTATTGCCGCAGCTGGTTTGGTTATGGTAACCGCTTTTGGTTTGTTTTTACCAAACCAAGAACGTGTTACTAATGCCCAAGACAATATTGCTTGTGCTAATGGACCAACTGATAACCGTCCTCACTTGAATACTTTTCCAGTGCGTTCGGTAAATAATAACGCTCCAGTGTTAAATCCTGACGGGACTTATACCTGTTATGATTTTCCATTTATGGCTGCTCGCAAGGGCAATGGTAGTTTTACTACCGGCTCAGTGAATAACGTCGCTAATGGCGATATGATTCAAGTTCGTTTGTATGTGCACAACACTGCACCAGCAAACGGTCCTGCTTCAACTGTTGCTAATGATGTTTCTATCACTAGCAATTTCACTAACAATGTTAATAAGGCTGTAATTACCGCCAGCGCTTCTGCGACTAATGCTCCAGAGCATCCAAGCGGTCGTTTTGAAGTTAACTTAGCTTCAGGTCAGCGCTTAGAGTTGGTTGAAAACAGCGGACAGATCCAGCACTATGGTGGTGGTTATGGCCGTAGCGATTTTCAAATTGGTAACAATACTGTTACTTTATTCCCAACTCTTGAAGGTTGTTACGACAAGAGTAAATTCGTCTATTACAAGTTCCGCGTTGTCCAAGATACACCACAACAGGGCAACTTACAAATCACCAAAGAAGTTCGCAATGTCACACGCAGTACCTCTTACGCACCCCAGACCACTGCTCGTACTAACGATACCGTGCAGTACCGTATTTCCGTAAGTGCAACTACTGCTAGTGTCCCTAATGTAGTAGTGACCGATACTCTTCCTCAGGGAATTGTCGCTAATAATGATCTGACTTTAAATGGTACCCCGGTTAATAACGGGAATATCCATAGTTCAGGTGGTTATACTTTGCCGTCAGTCAGTACAACTTTCCCACAAACCTTTATCTTTACTGCGCGTGTTACCTCTACTCAGTGTAACGCTAGTTTGATTAACACTGCTCGCGCTGTTTCTGGTTCAATTTCGGTTTCAGATACCGCGACTGTTACCACTCAGTGTGATCAACCAGTTACTGTTGTTTGTGCACCAAACTCTCAGACTGTAAACATTAATCAGTTCGCTACCTTAAGCGCTTCTGGTGGAAATGGTAGTTATTCTTGGTCTGCTCCAAGCGGTAACCCTACTACTGGCAACCAATCAACTTTCTCAGTCCGTTATCCAAGCGCTGGGACTTACAACGTTACTGTGACCTCAGCTGGTCAGAGTGATTCTTGTACCGTGGTTGTTCGCGATATCATTATCACCCCAGATTTAGTTTGTTTCCCAGCTAGCCAAACTGCTGACATTAATCAGTTGGTCAGTTTCTCAGTGAGCGGTGCCACAAGCACTGTAACCTGGTCTGCTCCATCTGGATCTCCTGCAACTGGTAGTGGGACATCTTTCTCCACACGCTATGCCACTTCTGGTAACAAAGTTGTTACCGCTACTTCTGGTAACCGTACCGCCAACTGTTCCGTGTTTATTCGTGAAGTGACCAATCCTAATGTGGTTTGTGCACCAAAAACCCAGACTGTGAATATCAATCAGTATGCGTACTTTAACGCAACTGGTGGTAATGGCACTTATAGCTGGACTGCTTCTGGTGGTAATCCAACTTCTGGTTCTACACAAAGCTTTAGCACTCGCTATGCTTCATCTGGTACTTACACGGTAACCGTGTCTTCCGATGGTCGTATCGATTCTTGTACGGTTTATGTCCAGCCAGACATTAACTTAGATGTTTTCTGTGTCCCAGATAATCAGGAAGCTGATATTAATGAAAACGTAACTGTTTCTGCCACTGGTGGTAATGGTTTCTATTCCTGGTTTACTTCAGGTGGAAACCCATCAAGCGGTACAGGCCGTGATTTCACTACTCGATACAATTCCGAGGGTACTAAAACCATTACGGTAACTTCTGGTAATCGTTCAGATACTTGTACTGTCAGAGTTGATGAAGATAATGATAACAATCGTGATGCTCGCATTACTATTGTAAAATCTGTCCGTAACCTTACTACTAGTACCGGTTTTGAGAATAGCGTAAACGCTAGCCGTAACGACCGGGTTCAGTTCGAAGTTATTGTTCGCAGTACCGGTTCTCGCACTGCTCATGACGTTGTTTTAACTGACACCTTCCCAGACGAATTAACTTTAGACCGTGATTCTATCCGTGTTGATGGTTCTTCTCGAAGTACCTCAGCATCTAACTTCAGATTGTCGTTAGGCGATATTGATCGTAACGATCAAGTCCGTATTACCTTCAACGCGACTGTAAATACAAACTCTTCTGAGAACATTCGTAACCTTGCTCGCGCTACCGCAAGCAACGCTTCTAGTGTTCAAGATGATGCTCATGTCTTTGTAGGCGTTAGCCATGGTAACCCAAGCATTCAGTTGTCTAAGATTGTCCGTAATGACCGTACAGGTGAACAGGGGACTAACGTTAAAGCTGCTCGTGAAGATTACCTAACCTATACTTTAACCGTACGCAACAATGGTAACAGTACCGCTGATAACTTCGTGATCTCTGATGATCTTTCCGGTATCTTATCCTTTGCTGATGTGGTAGATATGGGCGGTGGTCATATGAATGGTCAGACTCTAACCTACTCTGCAATGGATATTCGTGCTGGCCAGACTGTGACTAAGACTTTCCGCGTTCGCGTAAAGTATCACTTAGCGGCAGAACAAAGCTACGTCTTACAGAATACCTATGGTAACCTTGTTACTGTAAACGTTCCTGGAACCAGTACTTTCGTTGCCCCTAAAACTGGTAGCTCTGGAACAAGTGCTGCAGTTTTCGCAGGTTTACTTACTTCTGGTTTTGTCTTGTATCGCAAGCGCCAGCAGTTATTCAGCTTTATCCTAGCTTAATTAGCCACTAAAAAACGCCCCTTTGTGGGGCGTTTTTGTTTTGCCTAAAAAGTGTGCTATCCTAGAAAAAATAAAGCAAAAAAACAAAAACAAAACCAGGCAGGGGCTCGGTTTTTTATATTGCTTAATTTTATGGATTCTACACAACTAAGCGAGCTTTTACAGCTTTTAAAACAACAAAATGGTGGGGTAGTCTTGCAGCAGGATGGGAAGTCCGAAGCTGTTTTGTTGAGTATCGAGCGGTACTATCAGTTACTCGAAAAGCAACAGTCCGCATCAACCCATGCTACACTTTTTCAACAAAAACGATTAACCATTGTGGTTACGGGTGGGGCTGGGTATATTGGTGCTCACGTCGTTCGCCAGCTTTTAAAAAATGGACATACGGTTATTGTCATTGATAACTTTGTCACAGGTAAGCGAGAGTTTGTGCCCGAAGAGGCAATCTTGGTTGAGGGTTCGATTGGTGACAGAGAAGTACTCGACCATGCTTTTGCAGATAGAAAGGTTGATGTGGTTATGCACTTTGCGGCCAGTATTGAAGTTGCAGAAAGCTTTAAACGGCCCTTTGATTACTATGAAAATAATGTTACAGCCACGCAGGTTTTACTCAAGGCCATGCAAGATTATTCGGTACCGCGTATTATTTTCGCTTCGAGCGCAACAGTGTATGGTGATTTGGTTCAAGTTCCAACCAACGAAGATCAAGAGTTAAAACCAGATGACCCATATGGTCACAATAAGTTTTTAGCTGAGAAGATCATTGGGTACTATGTGGCCAACAGTCCAATGAAAGCTACCATTCTCAGATATTTTAATGTTTGCGGGGTTGACCCTGAGAGCGAGCTTTATGATACGCATCCTGGATCAAAGATTATCCCAACTATTCTAGATGTTGCCTATGGTAAGCGTGACAAGCTTATTATCTTTGGAAATGATTTTGATACTTTTGATGGTACATGCATCCGTGATTACGTTCATGTTATGGATGTTGTTCAAGCGAATATATTGGCTTTAGAAAATCCAGAAGACCAAGCTTTGAGAATTTATAA
>JADZEH010000010.1 GCA_020850635.1 Candidatus Doudnabacteria bacterium
AACGTAGGGACTAGCTTTGCTACTGCTTGGAAAACCATTACAAGTGGCGCTACTGCCGCAAGAATCGCTCCTGGGGATTTTATTAGAATAATGGCATCACCTCCGCCCACTTCCCTTGGTGTCACTGGAACATGGGTTAATCTTTCAAGTACGATCATTCTTTCATCAGCCGTAAACCAACTCATAGATGATTGCGAAACCGCTTGGACTGCGGGAAGTGTTGACGTTACTTCTACTTTAAATGCCACTAACTTTAAAGCTGGTTCAAATGCCGTGTCTCTTGCTATAGCCGCCGCATTTACAACTGGAATTGTTGCTTACAGAACACTCCCTGCGACACTTGATTTAAGCACATATGAACAAATTACTTTTTGGATTAGAGCAAACGCAAACATTCCTGGTTCTACGTTTCAAATTCATCTTTGCTCTGATAATTTTGGCGCTGTGCCGGTTAATACTTTCAATGTTCCTGCTATTACGGGTGCAAATCTTTACTGTGCTTTAACTTTAAATAATGGTGCGCCTCTTAATGCCACAATAAATTCAATTGCGCTCGTTGCTATTGCTGACCCTGGAACGATCACCGTTTTGTTGGATAACTTTAATGCGGTAAAAGCTAAATCAAGCAGTGATTCACTTTCACTTAATTCGTTTATTGGAAAAAATACAGGATCAGAAGAATTTCTTCCAATTCAAAGTATCAATGGAACAACAATCAGACTTGATAACGGTGTTAACACAACCCCTGCTCAAGCTAGAGGGTATTACGGCGTTAGTGAAACTGTAACCGCTTACAAAAGGGAATGTTTTCCAAAAGCTACAATTAACACATCAACATTTGAGCAAATTCAAGATAACGGTACTGAAGCTCTACCTATTACATTTTCTGGCGGTTGGAACCGTGTTGATATGTCCACTCAAGTCGATGAGTCATGGTATGTTGCCTTTAATGGTGGTGGTGTTGGTCTTAATTTTCCTGGCGGGAGAATGTTCGTTAATGTTGAAAAGCTTGTTTTCAATCGCGCTGACACGGGGTTTACAATTAGCGGAAATAATATAATCATCACAGACTGTAGGGCTTTTGCTAATTCTAATAACGGATTTAACGTCGCTGGCGGAAACAACTTTCTTGTAAATCCTCATAGTCATCATAATACCACAAATGGTATTTCAATGGGTTTTGGGCAGATTACAATTTCAAATGTTAGCTGTTTTTCAAATAGAGCCGCTGGAGTTTTAAATAATAATCAAAATCAATATGTTTTTGGGACACTTAACGAATGCCGAAATAACGGAACTTTTGGGATAGTTTGTAATTTTGGAAACATCCAAGTTAGAAATCTCATCACAAGTAACAATGTAACCGGCGCTGTTCAAACGGCTTCTGTTTTTAATTTATTTAAAAATTGTATTTTAAACGAAGCTATCGAGGTTCAGGTTCAATCTAACTTTCAAAACTGGTCAATAAATTCTCATGATAATGACGATGTTACTGGAAATCACATTTACACTTCTGATGGCGGTGTTATTAGATCAGATACCGGTGCTGATAGAAGAATACCTCAGGGGTTTGCCTGGAAATTTTCTCCTACGTCTACCAATAGATCATCAATGTACCCGCTTGAAATGATACTCGCTCGTATTGCGTGTCGTGCTAATAAACTTGTTACCGTTCAACAATACGCAAAAAGAGATAACGCCGGAATTACAGCAAGACTAATTTTAAAAGGCGGACAAATTGACGGTGTTCCAAATGATGTTTTGGCATCTGTCACATCTGTTGGATCTTATGATCTTTTAAGCTTCACTTTCACCCCGACTGAAGACGGTGTTGTTGAACTCACTGGTCAAGCTTGGGGTGGTACAACTTTTAACGCGTGGTTTCATGATAGCAATTACAGGCAGGCTTTGTAATGATTTTGTTTAGATATTCCGATAGGATATAAACATGGACTTCTTATCAAAACCGAAATTTTGGAAATACATGGCCCTTGCTTCAGCCGGAATTTATGTTTTTCAAGTTGCTCGTCAAAACGGCGGAACTTTAAAAGGAAATCCTGAAGGAATTAAATTAAATAAAGATAAATTCACATCAATTTTATCAGGTTTAGCTGTGCTTCATCCAAATGTTCAAGAACCGATTAAAAATGCTTTAGGATCTTTCATAAATAAACTCGCGGGAGATTAATCCGATGATTAGAAAATTAGCATTCATAGGTCTTGCTCTTTACTTTTATTACGATATGAAGAAAAAACTTGAGCTTGCAATTCAAGATCGAAATGCGCTTTTAAATTTTCTAACTCCTGAACAAAGAGAAAAACTACAGCAAGGAATGCAAACCGCATCTCAAATCACACAACAAGGATCACAGATTATAGAGCAAGCCACGCAACAAATAACTCAAGGTTCGTGATTTTATGAAAAAAGTAACTCTGCCTCATGAAATTAGAATTGAAGCGGAAAAAAATGCTTCGGACTTTTTTAAAATAAATTCGCCTGAATGGAAAAAAGCCGTTCGGGATTATCTCACTGAATTCTATATGGAAACACAGCCGAATCCAACAAAGGATGTGAAGGGCCAGAGCCGCATAGGCCGCCCCGGAGGGGTGGCCGTAACAGCCGCTCCTACGGAGCGGCCTCAGCGGCAGAGGCCCGAAACTCGACTAAAGCGAGAGCGAGCGACGTTCGAGCGAAGCGAGAACCTAAAGCGAAGTTCGAGCTTGAATGCTCTACAAAACCCCGCACCTGAAGAAGTAAAAATAGCAAAAAAACTTTACCCTGAAATTTTCGACAAGGGTTTTTCAAAAGAACAAATAATGCGCCTAACTATGGCGGCTGAAACTTTGGTTAACACAATTCTAGGTCTTGGAATTAAAATTCCAAACACCGGCTATTCATATGAATCAGAATCAAACGAAGAATCTCAAAGAAAAGTTATTCAAAACAGATACCGAAGATTTTTGATTAGAATCTTGGTTTATGAAATGATCGCAAATCTCACTGAAATTAAAAATCAAGATGTTGAAGAAATTATCCAAAGCGCAAATCTTGATAAATTTCCTATCAAAACACTGGAATCAAAAAACACTCTCGAACAATTCGGATCTCAATTGAAAAACAGACTTCATTCATTTTTCAAAAGACTTAATTTCAAAGATATTATTTTTAAAGAAACTGAAATTAAGAAAAGCTCATAAGTCAGACTGTGACGTATATCCTTTTGCTAATTTCGCAAGCCTCAATTTTAAGCCCTTTTTTATTTCTATTACCCTAAAACTTTGTTTGTTAAAATACTTAGGATCAAAAACCCTTACCTGAAATGTCGTCTTGTAATTTACAATTTTGAATTTTCCCTCAAAATGTTTCTTTACCCACTTCAATACCTCAGATTTAGACCAAACCGATTTATCAAATAAAATTCCCTGAATAACTTGTGACTTTTTTCTCATGACTTATTCGTTTACCTCAACCACGTCATCTTCTTCAATATCCTCATCCTCTTCTTCCTCTTCATCTTCAAAGTCATCAACCACGTTCAAGTAAAACAAATCTTCTGGAACTTCATACTTCAATGCCGGAACTCTCGAATGCTCCCACAATACTCCAATCCTCGGCACAACACCTTGAATTGTGTTTCCCTTGTCGTCTTGATGAATCATCGGCAATAAATGATCGCTCACCGCCATACCAATGATGTTATCGTCAACTAATCTCCCGTCCTCTCCCACATTTGATACTAAAGTCACCATAAACGCCTTTGTTAACATGCTCTTTCCCTCACTTTTCCTATTAAAATAATGCCAAAATCACCAAAAACATTGAAATAAATAGCAAAAAACTGGACTCTTTTAAACCAAAACCCTACCGATATTTTAATTAGGACCATGATTTTAACAAGCTTCCCACTCCGCTAGCCTGTTTTTTCTGGTCCTCATGCAATGGCGCTGACGTATCCTAAGCCCATGCGACGGCGCGCATTGCAGCTTAAAACCACACCCTACACCCGCCGCCACCTCATAGGTCCAAAATTACACCATACACCATGTACTAAGTACACGGTCCCTTGTCCTCTTCTCTAATATAAGCCCTTATGGATTGGCCTAGAGCTTGCAAGACCTAAGGGTAGGTAGTAGGTCAAGCCTTGGTCTGCCCGTAGGTCCTTTGTACTTATTACATGATCGCGACTAATAATTCGCCATGGAAAAATTACATGGTGATTTCTTGTCAGGTTTTGTAATTATTTTTAAAGTGACTTTATAGTTAGTCCTTGCTTATCTGCTGCCTAATAAGACCGCAACGGAGAAAACAAAATTGAAGTCTTTCAGCTTTGAAAACATCTGGCAAGCCATTGCCCAAGCAAGCCCTTGCCCTGTTTTGTCGCCAAAGCATCAAGCCCTTGATGCTCTCAATTCCCTTTGTGCTCTCCGATATATTCAAACGCAAAGACCACTAAGCATAAAAGAACACGCGCAAAAAATTGTCTACACATCCATTATAACAAAAACAAAAACCAAGGGGGAACTATGACAAAAAAGGACTTGCTAAAACTTTATAAAGAACACCTAGAAACTTTAACCCGCTTTCAAAAATTAATAGAACACCACAAAGGCAAACAAAGCTTTGATGCGACTATCATTAAAATTAAAAAAGAAATAACCCTCATAAGCCTTTTGTGATTCCCAATATATCATATTAAATGAAAGGACAAAACCCAATGGACAATCTAACAAAGGACCTAGAACTAATGGCATACCGGGCAAGGTATCATCAAGACTTTATCAAGCCAGAAGATCAAGCCGAAAAACTAGAAAGCCTTGCCCAGTCAATACAATCTAACGGAGAAAAACTTTTAATCGAGTATGAGCAAAAAATAGAAAGCCTCGAGCATCAACTCTTCACACTTCGCGATGTCATAGGCTCGGCTATTGAAAAAGTTCTTAACTTAAAAAATGATCTCCCGAATATACAAAAAAGATCAGACCTTATAAAAGAACTTGACGAAATCACCAAAACATTAGATAACTAGCCCATCGTTAATAACTAAGCCTTAGTTATGTCTATTGAGACAAAACTAGATGGCTCAACTAATAACCGCTTGTATTGACAAGCAGAAAAGAGAAAAGCCCATGTTACAAGGTAAAACCCTCAAAGACCTAGCGACCCAATTAATGCAAATCGACGAAACAAAACGAGACCTAGTTGTCGATCTCCCTTTGCTATCAATGAACAATAAAGCAGAACTTGAAGTCAAAAACGGTTCAACTTATACCTTTAACCCTACAACCTGGACACACCAACAACTTGCAAGCTATGCCGACATACCCAAAGAATACTACGACCGAATCAAAACCCAAAACCCTGAACTCCTGTCAAATAACGTCAACCACGCATTCAACATGTTCAATAAACAGTCCCAAACCACAGGCAAAAAAGAAGCTCGATTGCTTCGCACACTAAACACACCGCAAGGGCCAATCTGTCGCGCTCTGCTATCATCACGCTACCGCATACTAGATAGCTCGGACCTTTTAACCACAGCCCTACCACTAATGATTGATATGAAAATGCAAATCAAATCATGCGAACTAACAGAAAAAAGGCTTTACATAAAAGCAACTTCACAAAAACTTACAACCGAAATCAAATCAGGCGACACCGTCGAGTATGGCCTCGTTATCTCCTCAAGCGACGTGGGCGCGGGATCTGTTAGAGTCGAACCTTTTTTGTTTCGCCTTGTCTGTACTAATGGCCTCATATCGCCCGACTCAACCGTTAGAAAATTCCATATAGGAAAAGACCTTGCTAGCATTGAAGCAACCTTTCAAGAAATACTCTCAGACGACACAAAAGCCCTCAATGACAAAGCTTTCTGGGCAACCGTTCATGACGTAATTAAAAACTCCATGCGCCAAGAAGTATTCGAAAGTGTCGTCGATCGCCTACGCCTTGCCGCTAACGAACCAATCAAAAACCCAAAACTTGACCGCGTCATTGATCTCACCGCGCAATCTATTAAGGTCACTAACAAAACAATCAAAGACCAAGTACTAACCGAACTCATAAACGGTCATGACCTTTCACGCTGGGGATTGATTAACGCATTCACCGCCGCAGCGCACACCACGCCAAACATTGATTATGACACATCAACCGAACTCGAACGCGCAAGCGGTAAGATTCTTGAGCTATCTAACGATCAATGGCGAACTATTGCCGCAGTCTAACCCTTGACATCATGGGTGCTTAAAACCCTAAAGCACATGAAACCCTTTAAGCACCCATGATGTCACTCAATGAAAGGATCTCTTATGCTCACACCCTGGGGACAAGCCCAACATGTCGAACAAATAAACCACCACATAATTTTCGCTTCAACCGCATCACATGGCGGTTATAAAATAACCAACAAACTAAAAAACTATATGAAAAAATTAAACCTACCAAGTCAAACATGGTACGAAGAAGATTGCGAGTGGCTATTTTTAGCCCTCGTTGAACCTAACAGCTTCCCACAAACGACACTCTTAGAAGCCCAAGCGGGTTTACTTCGCTGGTTCCCGCAATATCAAGACGCTATTAATAAGATAGTGTTTACTCAGCTTGTAATGCTGAATCAATCAATGCCCGAAATTGACTGCGTCACTCAAGACGCTCGCCAAACAATGGGAGAGTAAAAACCATGGACTTACTAGATATTGATGACGTTAAGAGTTGCCTCAACTTTTCACAAAACTTTTCAGATTTTTTAACTCATTGGGATAATTTTGAACTAACCTACAGAACAAATAAAAAGCCGACCCCGAAACTCTACGATGAACTCATGACAGCATACAAAAAAGAAGAACTGCCCCGAGAGTACTTCGCACACTGGTTTGATAAAATAGAAAGGATCAACCAACGTAAACAATGCGAAAAAATTAACGGGCAATATGTTGACCTTTTCTCAGCTCGTCTTATTAAAAAAATACATGACAAGCTGAACGCTCAGAATAAAGAAAAGTTTTTAGCTATGCCGTTTCCTGTTGCGTTTAATATTGCGTGGAAGTTGGTAGTAAAGCTCAACGGGACACAGCGGGGCACAGGGATCTTAACGGGACACAGCAGGCTTCAACAAGGCTCATAGTTAGTCAACAGGCCACGACGGAACACAGCAGGTCTCATCGTTTGTAGCAAAATCACCACCAAGCGCGAGAGTTTTCC
>JADZEH010000011.1 GCA_020850635.1 Candidatus Doudnabacteria bacterium
ATGCCACAGGAGGAGTCGGTGAAATAATCCCTAAGTCTTTAACTTTGGGCATGACGTTGTAAAACGGTGGGTCATGTTGTATTTCGTTTTGTGGATCGACTGGGTCGGCCATGTTTGTTTTGGTTTCGCTTGTCTACTGGAGATTGTAAAAAGTTTCAATGACAATGAGGAACAGCACTAGAGTTAGAACTACCCACCAGAACAGTAAATTGTGGGCGTTAAGCGCTAGTGAGGCGGTGGTGAGTATTCCAAGGAGAAAAGCTTGGCGAGTACTCGCTCGAATGTTTTTGGCGTACAAATCGTTGGAATACTTCTCTCGGATGAATAGCCCGGTAAAGGCAAATAGCCCAACAGTGGTTAAAAAGATGCTTAGGTATAATAAAGTGAAAGTAATCCAGCTGGCGGAATTGGGTTCGGTAAAAGCAACTATCGAACCAAGAGAGAACAGTGAAAGGATTGTACCGACAGCGATGAGGATAAGGTGTGAACGCGAACGTTCAAACATTTTTTCTGACATGATTTTGTGGGTGTTTGTTTGCTTTTATTATACCACAAATTTTAACATTCCCAGCATGTTAAGAGTTCGGTTATCCTGATGCGAGATCCCCAGGGTCTTTTGTTATCTTAAATTTATTTTGTTTGTACTCTTCTAGGAGAGACATGACATCGCCTTTGAATTTGCCAATAATCGTGGTTTTTGAATTTTGGTCGCTAGCTTCTTGATAATCTTTTTCAAAAACCTTAATAAGAGCTTCCATTTTTCTACGGAACGCTTGCATGTTATTGGTAAGTGTTTCTTGTTTTTCCTTTAGGCTAAATTTTATTTGGAGATCGAGGGTGGATTGTTCATCGCTGACCATACTCTTTGCAAAAAAGATGGCACGTTGTGGCAGGAGGGATTCTAGCTGTTCGTGTATTTTTGGTTCAATTTCTGAATGAGCTTCATGTTCAATTGAGCCAGGTAAACTATATAAGAGTTTGTCATAAGCAGTATCCCAATTTAATCCCGTTCTCTTCATCTCTTTTCTTACCAGGTCGGCATCAAGCCATTGTTGATATCTACTTTGTAGCGGTTTATCAGAAAATTGTTTGGAATGACTGAGCTCCGCGATAAGTCCACTTTCTCCACGTCTAAGGCTGTCTTTGTAAGGCCATACTATGAAGATAGTGTTGGTTTTTTGGTCATAACTGTCACGACTACTATGTAAGTTTGTATCTTTAGGGTCGAGTACCAGTCTAATTTTGGGTTCCCCACACTCAGCTTCTAGTTGCCATAATGCCTGATATAACTCTTCATTCAGAACTTCTTGATCATTCAAATGTGTATTAGGGTTTGGGTCAAGGCAATATTCCAAGTACTCTCTGCCAGACATTTTATCTATATCAGAACTACCAAACCCAGTATACATACGATAAACTGTTCCAAGTTCCTCAATGTCCATCGAGTCTATGCGCGTGTAGTCTTTCTGAAATAGTGGTAAGAGAGGTTTTTCAAAGCCCGTTCCCCTAACTCGTTCCATTCGAGTAGTGAGCACTTTTTTTAAGTCTGCCCTGATAAACCCCTCGTATTCTTCTAGACGCAGCTTTTCTTTACCAGCCACAGCATTTAAAAGATGGGTAGTTGTTTCATCAGAGTGAGAATAAACTTTTTTGCCTTTAACGTCGCGCGTCGAGACATCGGTAATGAGTTGTTCACGGGCAATGCTTGAAAGTTGATCTATTGGAACTTTCGTGGCTACTGATGCACCAATACCAACACCATATCCAGCAAAGCCCATTGAACCTATTAAGGCTAAAGACATAGAAACTTTCTTGCTCGTCTTCACGAGTTTTTCTATCAGCCTCTGTTTCGTTTCTTCTGGTACTTCACTCGCTTCAATCTCTTCAAGGACTTCTTCAAATTGTTGTTCTACTTCTTGCTGTTTGGCTTCAATCTCTAACGTGTAGTCGGAATTGGTCTCGTTCCTTTCAGAAGAATCCATCCCCACTTCTAAAGGCGATCTACCTTCTCTATTCATCTTTCACCTCACTTGCAGCGCGAAGCTCTTCTTTGATGCGTTTAAGCTCATCCTCGTAAGCTTTCATGACATCATCAATGGCTTTTTGTACGTTTTGTTTGTTCATATGGTTATCTCCCGAAGTCGTCTTCTAACCTCTCGTTATCAAATTCATCAAACTGGCCACCAGTGATTTCTATAAAGATTAAGTTGTCAGTGTCGTGAGTATTAGCAATGCGGTGTTTCGTACCAACGGGAACGTGAATCTTGTGTCCGGCTTCTATGTTTTGTTCGACATCATCTAAAACTATCATCCCCTGTCCTTGAACAATGTGCCAGTGTTCATTGCGAAGCTGGTGTCGTTGATATGACAATCGCTTGTTGGGATACACGACTAACTTTTTTACAATAACTTGTTCAGTACCGTTTGGGGTCTCGGCTTCAAATTCAGCAATGACTTCAAAAGTTCCCCACGGTCGTTCTTCAAATTGTTGTGCGTTTTTTGCCATAAATTAAGTTTACTAGATATATAAGTATAAAAAAAGAGTGGCGGGTCCCGAGGGACCGGCCGCACTGCACCAGCGTCGTTGTCGACTGCTTGGAAGTTCTGATCACGCGCTTGGTACGAGGCTGAGTCTCTGGTTCTCTTGCACCTGCGGGGCCTCTCGTTTGGGCACGCAACCTCGGTTGGTCTTGATGAGATCGATAGTCTTAGCCCAGAGTTTCTTGAAAGCGATCGTTTCTTCCTTCGACTTCTCCTCGAAGTGAAGCTCAGGTTTTGTGGCCAAAGCTTCCAGCGCCCACATCACGAACTGTTGTATGGGCACCTTTACCACTATTTCTGTACCGCTGATCATGGTGATCACGCACTCATCGCTGAGGGGGAGCTCGAAGTACAAACCCTTTTCTTCACTTTCGGGCCCTATGTCCTGCATGGTCACCTTGGACATCATCTTGTCCATCTTCCGCCAGGTCGCCGGCAGTGGGACATGAGGCCAGACTTCTAGAGTCGCGAGAATGGCACTAATGAAGTCTGTTCCGCCCATGACGACAGATTTGCAGCCTCCTTCCTCTTCCAGAGCGATATCCAAGGCTTCGTCAAAGTCTATGATGAGATGATCGCAAAAGTCGTTGCCAGTTCTTGAAAACATTGGTTCGCTCCTTTGGGATGTTTTGACGCTTCTAGCCGTCTTGAAAGTATCTAACCACAGCTGGATTGGATTGTAAAGTCGGTTTGGATTTAGTTATACCCTTCCATCGAGCAAAAATGTTGTTTGGCTTTTAAAAGTTCCTCAGGGTCGTTCTTCAAATTGTTGCGCGTTCCTAGCGTATTTTAAATAAGTTAAAGCTTTGATATGTCTTTAAGTGGATAAGTGTATCCTGCCGCTTCGCTTCGCTTTGAAAAAATGCCCCCATTTCTGAAACTGAGTTTACCAGGCGCTGTGGTTTCGATTTCAAAATCAACTTGTCCTGCTATTTGAGACTCTAAGGCTCTGTCGTTTACCACCCATGCGCTTTTGCCTCCATTAATACCCGTAACTAATTTTATATATCGAGGATCTAAATTTTTCGATGGCAATTGATTGTAGATATTTGCCGCAGCAAAAGCTCCTACAGAGTAATGATCAAATGCACTGGCTTGAGATGTCTCAGGATGTGAAAGGTCATAGGAAGCAGTATGGTCAAAGTAAGGATCATAAAGCACAACCTCACTTCCGCTATTAACGCGTAGCCAATCATGTCCAATATCATTAGATCGCTTATCATCAAATGAAGAAGATGCGCCGTGAATGATCTGTGCCTCTAGGTTTAAGCGAGAGGCTTTGAGGACGCTCGCAGCTATTAAAGCTTTCCCTGCGCATGCACTTCTTCCTCTTCTAAGAATGTCTGACATTTTACTAATTCGTTCATTTGTTGCATCCGATTTAATCTCAAGCTGTATAATATTGTTTAACTGTGCTACTGCCTCTTCAACAGAATCGTTTTCACTGATCGTACCCTCGAAATCTTCAACTAATTCTACGAACTCTGGGGAGTCAAAATCCAAAGTAAGTGGCCTGCCCTGTATTTCAGGGTCATTGTTTCCATAATGAAATTTTTTGTCATGGGGATCAATTTCAGCAAACCCAGTGGCAAAATGGAATCTGCCCTCTGGTACTAATATACTTGTTTTTTGCTCTCCTTCAGTGTGAGTGCTTTCAACAACCTTAAAACCTCTTTTTTCGAGAAAGTTTGCAAATGAATCCTGATTAAATTCTTGGTTTATTGGTTCTGAGAAACGTCTTTCGGTCATAAGATTGTTAAAGTTACTAATATCTTAATTATACCCTTCCATCGAGCAAAAGTGTTGTTTGGCTTTTAAATGTTCTTCAGCGAACAAATCGTATTTTATAGTCTTGTTAATCTTCTCAATGGTTTCAATGAGCTTGTCTTGAAGTTCAATAAGTCGGTTCTGATCAGCAATCTCCAGTTCTTTCTTTTCATTACCTTCTAAGTACCAGTAGCTTAAGGACTTTACTTTCTCTTCAAGAAAGTCTTGACATGCCCACTGGTAGATTAGAAGCTGGTCAACGTCCCCTGCTTCTTTCCCTTTGGGTGCACTGCCGGTTTTGTAATCTAAAATCGCTAAACCTTCTGGAGTTTCATCAGCGCGATCGATTTTCCCGACAAAGCAATATTTCTTGGCCCCAAGTTCAAGCTTGAAAAACTTTTCAATATATTTAACGTTCGGTTTCTGGGCTAGGGTTTTATCGTAAAAAGTTTTGAGAATATCGTAGCCTTTGTCTTTGTATTGTTTCTTTTGTTTTGGATTTTCATACCAATCATCAATCCAAGAGTCTTCATAGAGTTTCTCAAGGGTTTTAAAGTCTGGCAAAGGTTTTTTCGCAAGACTCTGTGCTTGATACAACTTCACAAACTCTTCAAACGCTTTATGAATCGTAATTCCAAAACTCATTTGGTAACTACCACGCATCGGAATCTTTAAGTAGTACTTGTATTTGTATTCAAGTGGGCATTGCAAAAAACTTTTGATGGCACTGTAAGAATAATTGTCGGGTAAAGTTTTGAACACGATCTTTTTTGAAAGTCGTTTTGGTTTGTCGAAAACAACTTTGCCAGTAGGGTCATCGGATTTCTGACCTGGGACAAGTCCGGTCTCCTCCAAAAACAATGAAGGCTTTTTAGCACGAGTACCGCCGTAATCTGTAGCCCATGTTAAGTAAACTTGCGATTTAGCGCGTGTTAATGCCACGTAGAACAGTCTTCGTTCTTCTTGGAGGTGAAAGTCGCCACTGGGCAAAATATCTTTAATTAGGGCCTCTGGAAGCGCTATAGTCTCACCTTTGGCGCGGGTTGGGAAACGTTGGTCAACGAGGTTGACTATAAAGACGTATTCGAACTCTAAACCTTTGGCGGTGTGGACTGTCATGACTTTCAACAGCTCTGGGCCTTTGTTGGGATCGTTCTGAATACTCCCTTCTTCACCAGCTTTAAGTTCGAGTTTTAAGTTTTCCATGTAAGCGCGGAACGAGCGATCGCTATTGCTAGACGCAAAGTTCTCCACCTTTTTGTAAAACTGTTCAAGGAGTTCACGAAGTTCGGCGTTTTCTAAAGTATCAGGTTCAAGAAGTTTGTCGATATCAAGATCTTCAATAATTTTGATGAACAACTCAACTGCCGATTTTTCGTTTACCAGTTCACTGTGTTCATGAATGCACTTTAGTAAACTTTCAATTTTCTTTTGGCTGGTTTGGGAAAGCGCGCCTCGAACAAGCGGATCGCTAATCGCTTCATACAAAGATATGGTTTTCATATCGGCAACGTGTTTCAAAGTTGAAAGATCTTGCGGGATGATTCTAAACTTTGGCAAAGTCATAACTTTAACTAAACTCAAGTTCTCATGATAGTTATCAAGCAGTTTAAAGTACTCGAGTAAATCAAAAATTAACGGTTTTTTGTAGAGCCCTTTGTTAGCCACGAAGTGATACGGAATACCGAGACTATCGAGTTTAGGTAAAACTTCATCAGCTGCGGAGTTAGCGCGAATGAGCACAGCAAAATCGTTCCAACTGCTAGTAGGAATAGCTGTTTTGATTTCGATAATCTTCTTAGCGACTAAGTCGAGTTCTTCGTTCAAGCTTTGCCCCCGCAGAACTTGAATGACCCCTTGTTTTTTCGTCAGCGGATTCTTAAGCTTCTTGTTTATCCCCAACTCAACTTCAAGACGATCGGGGTTGTTGTGAGTAATAAAGTCGTAGGCGAGGTCGAGAATGTTTTGGCAACTACGATAGTTTTTGGTTAAAGTAATTTGCGAAAGTTTTGGGAATTCTTGTTTGAACTTCAAAATGTTAGAAACTGATGCTCCACGGAACTTGTAAATAGATTGGTCATCATCCCCGACTACAGCTAAGTTAGGGTTAGTGTCGCCTTCTCTGGCTAAAAGTTTAACAAGTTGGTACTGCGCGTAATTAGTATCTTGAAACTCATCAACCATGATGAACTTAAACTTGTTTTGGTAAAACTTCAAAATATTAGAACGCTTTTGGAAAAGCTGGAGACAGTATGAAATGAGATCGCCAAAATCTAAAAGCTCGTTGTCTATAAGAAGTTTTTGATAGGTGTCGTAGGCGTTTGCGACTTCTTTGAGTCTATCAATCTCTTCCGGATCCGTGTCTTTAATGTCCAAACTCTCGGCGTAAGCTAAATATTCTTGTGGGGTGATGGTTTCATCTTTGCATTTGTCGAAGTGAGACAACAGCGCGTCGATGAAACGGTTCGGGCTACCCATGGGACGGTAGTAGTCGAGCGTAAACTTATCAAAGTTTTTGTAAACTAAAATCCAACGAGCAGTGGAGTCGAGAAGTTTAAAGTCATTTGGTAAGCCGATATCTAATGCGTGGGCTTTGAGAATACGCTCACAAAAGCTGTGGAAGGTTGAGATCCACGGATCAACGTTGCCTAAGGGTAAAAGTTTGTCGACACGTTCAGCCATTTCTGTGGCCGCTTTTTCTGTGAAAGTTAAAGCGAGGAGCTCATCAGGCTTGGCTAGTTTTTGTTCAAGGATGTAACCGATACGTCTGGTGATAACTGTGGTCTTTCCGGTGCCCGCACCAGCGACAATTAACAAAGGTCCGTCAACATGTTTGACGGCCTGTTCTTGTTCTTCGTTTAAGTCTTTAAGGAATTGGGACATGTGAGAGTATAATAACAAAAAATCTTCGTTTGAGCGACTAACTTATATATTAAAACCCTCTTATTTACAGGAGATTATTAATTTGTTAGGCTTAAGCTGTTTATAACATGTATTTATGTCAGTATTCAAGGAAGTATTAGATTGGTCTCTCAAACAACCTTTATGGCAAAGGGATGCTTTGCGTCGTATAGTTTCGAATACGAAGTTGACCGAAGAAGATGTAGACGAAATTCTAGAGATATGTAAGTACGAAAATGGTATTGGGTATGAAGCCAATGACGCACCAAAAATTGTAGGCATTCCTCTGGACGCTGAACATTTACCGTCCTCAGCTAGCAATACCGAAGCAGTAATCATAAACTCTATCTCTCAAGTTGATAATGTTAATGCGTTAGCATCTAATCAAACTTTAAAATTTTCACCCCAAGGCTTAACAGTAGTGAGTGGGGATAATGGGTCTGGCAAAACTGGCTACGCTAGAATTCTCAAAAGTGCTTGCAGAACGCGTGGGAGCCAAGAGCCAGTTCAGCAAAATATTTTCAATGCTAAAAAAACAACTCCTCCATCAGCTCGAATTGACTATACAGTTGGTTCAATCAGTAAATATGTATCGTGGGTAGATGGAACAAATTCCCCTGAGGAGTTATCATCAGTCAGCGTGTTAGATAGTAACTCTGCAAGTGTACACGTCAAAGAAAGAAATGATGTGGCATTTTTACCTTCTGGCATGGATGTGCTTAGTAAGTTAGCGAGTGCTTGCGCAGAAATTAAATCAAAGTTAGCTCTAGAGCTAGAGCTTATGCCTTCTCAACAATTTGCTGAGTTTGCAGTCTACAAAGGAACTAACGCAGAGGCCTTGATAACTAACATGTCTGACTCAAAGTCTACAAAGCAATTAGAAAAGATTGCGGTGTTTGGAGATGTAGAAGAAAAAGAACTTAGAAGACTCACAGAAAGTAAGTTGAATATTATTGCCCAAGACCCCGCTACTAAAGCAAAATCTATCAATTCGCAAAATAACAGATTTAAAAGCTTAAGTTCTCGACTAGCAAGAATAGAACCTGTCCTTACAGAATCCAGTATTGCAAAACTTAGTGAACTCCATAAAGATTTCCACGACAAAAATACTGCCGCTTTGACGTCCTCGGCAAGTCAATTTGAAAAAGAAGAATTAAAAGGTGTCGGAGGAGAATCATGGAAACTAATGTGGGAGGCTGCTAGACAATATTCCGTAGAACACGCTTATCCCGAAAAGTTATTTCCAGTAACTGAACCAAGCTCGAAGTGCGTACTATGTCATCAAGATATTAACCTTGAAACAAAAACCAAATTGGAAAGATTTGAGCAATATGTTGCAGACAAACTTCATACAGATGCACATAATGCAAAAGGAGAACTCTTAAACGCCCAGAAAGCTATTATTTCTTTAATGATAGTCAGTGAAGACGATTCAAACGTTCTCTCAGAACTTGAAAGTTATAGCCCTTGGTTAGCAAAGAGTGTCAAAAACTATCTAGAAACTGCTAAGTCAATACAGACTGCCCTTAATTCTGCCCTTACTAAATCTAAAACTTGGCCAGAGTCAGCAATATTATCCTTATCCCCTAATGAAAATTTGCTTGATCTAATCAAAGATATAACTGAGTCGGTGGAAATTTTACTAGCACCTTCAGAAAAAATTGATACCGCAACACTAGACTCGTCTATCAAAGAACTCGAAGCGAAGAAGTTATTGGTTAACCGAAAAGCCGATGTAATTGCAGAAATACAAAAGTTAGCCATAGCTAAACACTATAACAAAGCTATAACAGAAACAGCTACTACCGCAATTACCCTTAAAAATAAAACCATTGTTGAAACCATAGTTACTCAAACATTGAAAGACACATTTAAAGACGAGTTAGCTAAGGTTGGAATTGATAATGTGATTATTGAACTTCAATCAGTAGAAGGCAAAAGGGCTGTTCAACTTTTCCAAATACAAATCAAAGCTCAAGACATGGCTGTACCAGTGCAGAAAATCTTTAGTGAAGGAGAGCATAGAGCAATTGCTTTAGCTGCTTTTATGACTGACCTCGCTACCTCATCAGCCAAGTCGGCTATTATATTTGACGACCCAGTCTCCTCCCTCGACCATAAACGAAAATGCAATATAGCCAAGAGGTTGGTTGCCGAATCTAAAGACAGACAAGTTATTGTCTTTACACATGACCTAAGTTTTATACTTTTGCTCATGGAAGAGTCTGACCTTCAAGGAACAACTCAACCATTCCACCAAAACGTTGCCAGAAATCAAACTAGCACAGGATTTTGCTCAGACGATTTACCGTGGGATGGAATGAAAGTAACTAATCGCATATCAAAGATCCGCGAAGAGCTTAAAGAAATTGAAAATGTATACTCAACCACTCCAAATAAGTACGAAGTGCGAAGTATCTACGCACACCTAAGAGAAACATGGGAAAGACTAATTGAAGAAATTATCTTTGCAGATGTAGTACAGAGAATGGGTAGAACCGTGCAAACTACAAGATTATATCAGGTTATAAATCTAGATGAATCCCACAGAAAAACAGTTCATGAAAACATGACCAAAGTATCTCAATGGTCAGGCCATGACCAAGCCGCCATGATTGGCACTCCTCCTCCTAGTCCTAGCGAAATCAAAACTGATATAGATGTTTTAGAAACTTTCGCTAATGAGTTAAAAGCCATTCAAAAGACTCAGAAAAGACCAGTCAAGACTACTCGCTAACAAACTACAAACTATTAGGCAAGGTTAATCCATATAAGTCTAAGACCTTTTCGTCTAGTTCCTTTTGGATAGCTTCTAATTTTTGGTCAGCAACTTCTTGGATGATTACATCATCAAATTCTTCTAACTTTATTGCATATGCTTGGTCAAAAAGATTTTCAAAACTTTCTAACTGCTCTTGGGTTGGGATTACAATTGGAAGTTGACGGGCATCGTTAATTTGGAATGATGATGTGCCATTAACGAATGTAAAATCGTACTCGCTAAGAAAAGTGGAATTAAGTAAACACACCAAAAATTTATCGGTACACTTTTCCGAAAATGAAAACATGCTCATACTTTTCACATCATGTACGCTCTGATCTTTCAAGCGAGTTTTAATTAGTAGTGTGTGTATGTCACTCCAACAAAAACCGGCTCTGAAATAAAATTGTGGGTTTCTTACCACAGGCATACCAACACCTTTCTTACCAGAATTTCCTTTCAGGAACTTTACATTCTCTACACTCCAGTCAATATAGTACGGTGTGCGTAAATACCAACGATTACCATCTTTGTCACCCTTATCATAAGGTACAAATGTTTGCTCTCCGCTCAAGCCGTTCTTCTTTTCTTCATCTGACATTTCGCTTACTGTTTTTATCTCACTCTCGTCTACGATACGGTATAAAAAGCCTTGGCCAAAAATATCACGGCCATGCTTTACTTTCAGTTCATCAAATAATATTCGAACCTCATTCTCTGATAATTTGTCGAAGTAGTTTGCAACAGATGTCTTGTCCGAGCCGTATTTAACAAGTTTTTTCTTCAAAACAAAATCTGAAAACTTAACTAACCGAGTTTTCTGCATTGTCTTAGCCTCTTTTGATGTAGCTACTACCCCTACGAACTTACCATTACTACCAGTTTGCAGACCAACCCCACCATCACTAAGCAACCCCAACAAGGTCAATTCACCAGGTTTTAAATTCGACCTGTATTGTTCCAAGTAAGATTTATGCTTTGTAATATTTGCACTGGTGCTAATCATTCCCCACCACTTCTCCATTAAATCTCTAATCTGCCTATTGTACTTCTTGTAAATTACTAAGTTTGATTTAGTCGGCTTAAAAATGACTTTGTTTACGCCCTCTTTATAAATTGATTTATCAACCGTTAAGGTAGTAGGGTTTGAATAATCTCCATCACTTTTTAAAAACTTTACTACGTTTTCATTCTTAGGCTCTTTTTGAACTACTACCACACAGGTATCAACCAAGACACTCTTAAATGGATTGTCAGTGTCATAGACTGTATGCAGATTGTTATCTAATAGTAACTGCCTGACATTCTTTTTGGTTTGAGTAGTCCAAAACGACTTACTCGTTATGTAAGCCAAGACACCTTTATTTTTTAACAGTTCCATACCCTTATAGTAAAAATGGGAATACAGATCGTCCGCAAAGCCATAATTTTCTAGTAACTGACTTTTTGTTTCGTCGTCCACCCCCTTTGTCGAGACATAGGGAGGATTGCCAATTAAAATATCAAATCCACCATTTTGATAAATCGTTGGGAAAAAATACTTTGGTTCGAAGAACCCTACTGGCTTGTTGTTTATGATGTTGCCGTAGCTCTCCCATAACGCATTGATTCGAAGTCTCTCAGCATCGCTCTTCTTGTTCTTCTCTTTCAGGGCTTCCTTGAACCTTTTCTCTACATGATTTGAACCTCTAATAATGCTTTCTAACTCTGACTTAGTCTTCTGATTGATAAGAGCTTGTAGTTTATTTGACGTTTCTAATTTGTGAATCTGATCAACTGGTGCGAAAAATTCGTTTACTAATTTTGCTAGCTTTTCTGCAAAGCTATCTTTCAATAGACCACCCTCCTCAGTAGGAGATTTGATAAGGCTATTAGCACAGACAAATTTAAAGTCTAAGTTTGGCAAGGGATCGATTCCCCTATTGCGTGCATTGTCATCAACTTTTTGGTCTACTATCAATGTCAAAAAACATCGTAACCTAGAAATATCTGCCGCAATTGGTTGAATATCTATGCCATGAATACTACGTCTAATCACGCCCAGTTTTCTCAAGTAAGTAGGGTTATGGTTTTGAAAAGATTGCTCAGTCGCTCTCCTGACTTCAGGGCTTAAATCTTTTAACTCGTAATCGATGTACAGCTGACAATCGGGGTCTGCTTGTTCAAGGACATAAACCATCTTTTGAAGCATACCAATAGGGAAAGCTCCTGAACCACAAGCTGGATCTAAAGTAGTAGTCTTGAATATGACCTCAATAATGCTCTCTCTTTCAGTTTGAGTTAGCGGATAATCTTTATCGTCATCCAGATTGTAGGAGGTAACAGCCCTAAGCTTATCCTCATCAATGCCTGTCACGGTTCGCAAATGATTTATGAGCGACTCGTCAACCATGTAGTCTACAATTTCTCTTGGCGTATAAAAACTGCCTGTTGACTTCCTCGCACTATCCCCTGTCTCTGGATTGATTTCTGCTAAGAGATTTTCAAAGATTCTTCCTAGCATCTCCGGGTCAATCGATAGTTCAGTATCAATGGAGGTATTTTCGTCAATTGTAAAGTTATACATTTCAAATGTCTCAAAGAGTTCCTGAAACCAAGTATCAGGTATAACTACAACACCTCTGCGGCTAATCCCTAAAATGGATTCGTATTCATATTCGTCCTCGTCATGAGGACTAAATAAACCACCGTTTAAGAACGGTATATTCTTAAACATTTCATCGCCGAACGAAAAACTTGGACGCCTATCATGGTCCTTGTTAAGTACTTCAAAAAATAGGGGCGCACAAATACTGTGGTAGTAGTCTGGATTTTCTTTTACTGCATTTGTAGATAGGATGATATCGCCTATCAAGGGAGTATTGTCTGAGCTAACTTTTTGCTTTAAAAACCAACAAAAAACCAGGCGTCCGATTAGCCTAATTGCAAAGTTTCCGTAGGTCTCGTCTTTGTTCGACCCAAGCTTAAGAATTCTTTCATGCTCTATTGAATTTTGTTTGGAACCTCGAGATCCACCCACAAGCTTTGTGTATAGGGTTGCGATGTCAGAATAAAAGCCTTCATTTACAACATCTAGTGAGAACTTCTTTTCTAGCTCCTTAATTGAACCGACTTGAGCTGATAGCTGCTTTAGCGGTGTAAGTACTTTTGCAGATGGACCCAAGACGTAAGAGTATCTTCTTGGGTTAGAGATTGTTTCCTTTGAGCCTTTAGCTGTTCTTTGAATCTTGGTAGTGACTAAAGAAAGTCTCCACTCGTTTACATCTTTAGCATGAAAAGCAATCAACGCATGTGAGTAAGTGTGATTTTTCAGAATTGCATAAGCTCGCTTCGTAATATCAACTCTAGCCATTACACTCTTGCCAGTATCGATAGTAAAGATTGCTAAATCTAGCGATTTAGAAATACCCAATTGCTTTACTGAATCGAACCCCTGTAACGACTCATCGCGTGTCTCATTCTTTTCGTAGTCAGGAATTAAATTTGATACTATCTTTTCAAAACTATCTTGAGAGTAAGTTTGTGATAACAGTTCCTTCATTATACTCGGTGTTCTTGGCTAAATAATATGGCATTAATGGCGTTAACCTCTCGCTGACTTTTATCCAATGAGACTTTAATTTGATGACGAGGTGCTATTCCTTCGACTTTAAATAATTGTTCGTCTGGCGAAAGTTCGTCTATCTTTTTAGAACTATTTTGCCCTAGCTTTACGATAGCTTTGAGTTGACCATCATTGATGTCGTCTAGCTCACGAATTACCGTAATTAAATCGTCGCAGTAATTAGTATCACTAGCTCCTTCTGACATTAATAGTTTTACGTACTGAACAGCCTCAACTCTGTTACCGGACATTTTTGCTAAAGCAGGCTTTTCAAATAGTTTATCTTTAATTTTCTCAAAAATTGGTTCGAACTGTTCGTCAGCTTTTTCTGCTACTTCTTCTGAATTTGCTCGAAACAAAGCTAGCAACTCTTCCATTGATATATATAAGGCTTCATCACTAACTGATTTTACACAAACTATATTCTCACCTTTAATACCCACCCCCACGCCAAGATTTGACGGCTGGTTTTCTCTGATGAGCCTACATCTCATGGGAATAGCCAACGCCTCTTCTAATATATGGGGAATAGCTTTGATTTTGTCATATTCCTCTCTATGTTTAGAATCCCAATTTTCTACTTCAATTGCATTTCTTTCTCGATCTAGTTCGTCTTTGAAGAATGATTCAGGTGATTCATCTGGAGTAAGAGTCCTGGACTCGTTACCTACTACAGCGTTAAAAATCTTCATTTTCAAAGTGGCAATGGATTGAATATGAACTTCTTGTTCCCCCACTGCTGTGGGAAAGTAGTTGTCAATGAACAATGATTCAAAGACTTTTTTATTGATACGATTTATGCGACCAATTCTTTGAATTACTCTGGTAGGATTGTAGGGAATATCGAAGTTAATAATTCTTCCACAGCGGTGCAAGTTATAGCCTTCACTAATTGCGTCGGTGGCGATTAGTACATCGAAGTCATTTTTCTGCTTTGACTCTTGGTACCCAGCGTCAAAATTTTCTCGAATAATCTCTTTGTGTTTCGTTGGACTCTTGGAAGTATACGAAAATGCTCTAATCCCTGCTTGAGTTAATCGCCCGTAAACATAATCAACCGTATCAGCAAATACGCTAAAGATCACAATCTTTCTTTCCGGCTCATTGTTCAGGCTAGTTTGAATATCTAAAATTAACTTTTCTACCTTAGGATCACTCTCTATACTGACAAGTGAGGCGCTTCCAAACCACTCACTTTCAATTCCTTTTAGCAAAGCTAAATCACTTCTTATTTTAGTTACATATTCAGTACTCAAATCACTGACATCAATCAGGACCGCTTTCTTTGTACCAAATTTTATTGAGTCATTAGTTAGCTCCGTATCTTCTTCTTCAATCACTGATTCGGTGGTACTTATTTCATCTTCTGGGATTTCGTCAGGACTAGGTATATAACCCTTTTTAAAGATCGGCACCTTTTGCTTCTTATCAATCCATTCCAAAATATTAGAATGGGATTTTATTATAGTCTCCAAAGTGGATTTGAAAGCCATTTTAGAACTTTCAAATCTCATTACGAGTAACCTTTTCATGAAAGATGCCACGTTACTTTGGGCCACTTTGATTTCCTCGCCCAAATCTACATACTTCTTAGTAAACTCTTCCATGTTTAATATATATGCTGATGGCATGTACCGTGCACCAATGAAACCATTTTGGTCATTATCAGAAATCAGCTTTCCCAAAGTATCAACGTAGAGGCTGGTTAAATTGCCGAGATCGTACTCATGGAGTACGGGATCTTCCATCTTTGAGAATTGAATATTTTGTTTTTTTAAGTCTTCTCGGTACCGAGTGATTCGTTCCAAGTCGATTCTCGAGCGTCTGATTACGACAGGATCAACCAGGATTCTTAATTCATTCGATAGTTTGTCGCTCTTAGAATCTAATTCGAGCTTTTGTTGCTTTGTTAAACCAATTCCTTTGTTTTGTTTTTTAATTTCTTTATACTGCTTTTCTAACTCCATAAACTGCGTAGACAAATTTTCAACAGTTCGAAGTGTAGACTGCCCGGGTGTTTGGAAAAGTTTTATCAAAGAAAAAATATCAGAAGGACTGTTATTGAATGGGGTGGCGGTTAAAGCTAAAACTTTATTATCAATATGACTTCTAGAAATTTGATGGAGCATTTGATAATCATTGCTCTGCTCATTCCTGTATCTATGGGCTTCATCAAGTATGATCAGTAGAGGCTTATCTGAGTCATTGTATTTCTCGTAAGCTTCAGCGATTTTCCCAGAACTAAAAATTCTGGCTCCGGGTAATCTAAAAGATTCAGCGTAATCTTCCCACATGCTCATAAGGTGTGGCGGAGAAATTATTACAGTCCTCAGATCTGGCAAGTTCGCAGCGATCATACTGGCGATTATACTCTTACCTAAACCAACAACATCAGCGATTATAACTCCATCATATTTTTCTAAACGAGAAAGACCCATTTTAATGGCATCAAGTTGGTACGAAAAATCTAAGTATTCTCCGTTAGATAATTTTGAAGCTGTGATTACATTAGAAGTGTCCTGTTCCTTGCCAAATAGTTCATGTAATAATCTTACATACATTAAGTATGGAGTAGGTAAAACGTTCATCCAAAGCTCGTTCTTGATTTTGTTTAACAGAATTTGGCTCTTGTCCTTCTCTTGAATAACTATGTTTTTTGAATCTTTCCATCTCTCATCGAATAAAGTGGAGTACTCTAAAAACTTTTCTTGGGTTACCAAAAGCTCGTTTATTTCTTCCTGGCCAATTAAACCATTGTAAGTAAGGTTACTTGATCCCATTAACACACAACCGGTACCATCTGAATTTTTTAATACATAGTATTTACCATGGGATTGATTTTGGGTCATTTTGATTTCCAATGAACCATTCTCAAGTTTTTGCTCTAAAATACGGTATGATTTTTGTGCGTCTAAACTATCAAACAATGCAGATTGGTTAGCTATCTTTTTTATACCTTCGACCAAAGCGTCTGCTCTGGCAGTCAAAGAAGAAGGCATGGTGCGTGGTTCGTATACGCTAAGCCTAGTCTCGGGGTCTTTCGAAGAGTTTAGTAGAAATTCAGGAATAGCATCTGGGTCTAAGTACGAACCGACTAATATTCTTACGTGTATGTCTTTTATGTGCTCTGAAAGTAATTCAAAACCGCATAGATAAAAATACCCCACCTCTATATCAATCGAAGTGGTATCTGGGGTAATATTCTTGATGAGATTAGCAAATAGAGTATTATCGCCTTTATTGTTTATAATACCTGTTGATGTCATGTATAAGGTTTTAACTTTCCTTTATCTTACACCTTTTTTAGCTCTCAAGCTAGTTGCTCCCAAGGCAGCTCTCCATGCCCAAAGTGCCCTGATTTTGCTGTTTGGCTATAAATAGGTCGACTTAAGCCTAGACGTTCCATAATCGCTTGTGGGCGGAAATCAAACTTACTTCTTACCAGCTCACTAATATCCTCACCTTTTTCATCGGTAGCCACTAGCATAACTGGTTCTACTACTCCAATCGCGTAAGCCACTTTTATCAGACATTCTTTAGCTAGTCCTTGCGCCACAATGTTTTTTGCCGCAAACCTCGCCATGTAAGCTGCGCTTCTGTCTACTTTGGTGGCATCTTTACCGGAGAACGATCCACCGCCAACAGGAATGTTTGGTCCGTAGTTATCGATAATTATTTTTCGTCCTGATAGTCCACTGTCTGCATCAAACCCTCCTAAATTCCAATCACCAGCAGGATTAATGTGATATTCTTGTGCCTCTATGAGTTGTTTGACGGCATTGCCCAAAACTTCTTTAGAAACATTTTGAAAACTAGTGACAACGCTTTTTGCTTCTGTACCATCTATTGTAACTTGAACTTTTCCATCAAATGGAAATTGTTGGTATAGTTTTTCGCAGAGTTGTTGAGCCAGTTCGTACTCTCTGGGTAAAAAGCTTTTGGTATCGCTTGTGGCATATCCGACCATAATGCCTTGATCCCCCGCTCCTCCAACATCTACCCCACGAGAAATTTCTGGACTTTGTTTTTCAATAAAACTCTCGATGGTGAAGTTTGGGCCAACTAAATTTTGGACAGTTTGAACGACATCTACACTTGCTTTGCTAGTTACTTCACCAGATAGCGTGATCCGCCCATGCCCGCCCATGACTTCTATGGCCACTCTAGAATACGGGTCTTGTTTTAGATACTCGTCTAGTAGCGAGTCGGCTATGATATCACATTGCTTATCCGGATGCTTTGGCGTTACAAATTCACAGGTTTTTAACATACAAAAAAACTCTTTCCGGGGATGAAAAGAGATACTCACTTATCTTCCCCATTAATGGGCCAGATTTAGCACCTTGTCTATTTAGTAATAGGCAGGTTGCTGGCAGGTCACGGAGCTGGTCTCTCGCTGCACTCTTGATAGTTATTTAATTACAGATATTATAGCATAAACTAGAGTTTGACACTAATTTTAGCTATGGTATAATTTATCTGTAAATGGCTTTGCGAAAGCAAAGCTCCGAGGCTCCCAATTTGGGAGCCGTTTTAATTTAGAAGTTTTGATAGTTGTTTTTTCAATTGCTTGTAAGTTGGGATGTCCAAAATACCCATTTTTCTAATTAATCTTTTGCTACTTATTAGTCTGAGCTGAGAAAGTATAGCCCGTGAATTTACTCCTGAATTACTAATGTCAAAATAGAATTTACCAGTTTTATTTTGGCTAGTTAATGGAAGTGCCCAAACCATGTCTTTATTAAATTTCTTAAATATGATAATTGGTCTTTCATAGTTATCGTTTTTACCATTTTGCTCAAAGCCTATATTGGCTCCAATACTTGTCCACCAAATTTCTCTTTCTTTAAAATAGAGTAGTCTATTTGAATGCTGGATTTTTATCTTTATCTTTGTCCAGTTTAAATACCAATTAATTAATTCATTTAATTCCATAAGGTCAATTAGTTTCCCAAAAAAATTATAATATTCACAGTATCATATCTCTTATTAAGAAATTCTAAAGATTTATTATATTCATTTCCAAGGACATATCTAAATTAAAAACCGCTGATTGAGGCGGTTATTTTCCCCATCTCTTCACCCAAACCTTTTTTAAGTTCTTGGCTGAATAAGAAACGACTTAGACTTTCTGTTATACGACTGAATCTCTTCCACTTGAAACTCCGGGTGGTTATCTAAAAACTCATTAAACGACTTATACTCGCCCATGTCTTTTATATCCAAGTCATTAAGTTTCCAGTCATCAAAGCACAGAATCGCTGGCGCAGATAGAAGTGGGCCAATAAAATTTAAAACGGCTTTGGAAGAACTATACGTATCACAATCAATAAAAACTATCCCGATGTTTTTGAGATTGTGTTGTTGAATGGTTTGATCGTTGAGAGTGTCTTCGTACCAGCCTTTAACCCAAATGATATCTTGAGGATTAATCGACTTTCTTTGCAAGCAGGTATTCATTTGTTCAAAAGAACAAGCGTAAAATCCTTTTTTCCATACGCCGTCGTCTTCGTTCTCGGCATTGGCGGGTAAACCTTCGAATGCATCAAAGCCAAAGAACCGAGTTGAGGCTAAGTCCAGTTTCTTTGCTGAGAGGTGCATGCTGGAAAGAGATGAGCCATTAAACACTCCAAATTCAA
>JADZEH010000012.1 GCA_020850635.1 Candidatus Doudnabacteria bacterium
ATACTGATTTCGATACATTGCTTCGTTCGGTTAAGCCTGGCCAGTCAATTCGCTTTACTGTAAATCGGGCGGGTGCAACTGTGCAATTAATATTAGTTGCCGGAAAACTTTAAATTAAAAAAAGCCCAGTTGGGCTTTTTAAAATTCTCGGCGTCCTTCCAGAGCGCGGGAGAGTGTAACTTCATCTGCATATTCAAGGTCTCCACCCATCGGTAGTCCGCGGGCGATGCGGGTAATTTTAACAGGGGAGTCTTTAAGCAGTTTGGCTATATGCATAGCAGTGGTTTCGCCTTCTAGTGTTGGGTTGGTGGCGACAATAATTTCTTGAACATTAAGTTTAGCTACACGGTCAATTAACGATGCTATTTGTAGCTGTTCTGCACCTACTCCATCAATTGGGCTTAATACTCCGCCTAACACGTGGAAGACGCCCTTAAAAGAGCCTGTACGGTCCAGGGCGAGGGCATCTAGGGGTTCCTCGACCACGCAAATCAGTTGGTGGTTGCGAGAACTGTCGGCGCACACACTACACGGATTTTGTTCGGCCATGTTGTGACATTCATCACAAAAATTAATATCTTTGCGGATATCTTTAACACTTTCAGATAATGTCATAATTTCGACATTATCTTTTTTTAACAAATAAAAAGCTAGGCGCTGGGCGCTTTTTGGCCCAATGCCTGGCAATTTGGACAGTTCATTTATAAGTCTACTAAGAGACGGAGGAAGTTTTAACATATTTATACTTCTTCTCCTAAGCCACTAAGAGTTTGCATAACTGTCTCTGGGCTGGTGTCGAAACTCTTATCAAGGTTACGGAAAGATGCTCGTTCTGCATCGAAGAATAAGTCGACTTGTCCAGTTGGACCGTTACGATGTTTTTTAATATGAATCTCGGCAATGTTCGGGCGACCAGAGTCTTTGCCCTTATACATATCTTCACGGTAAATAAACATAACTACGTCGGCATCTTGCTCAATTGATCCTGATTCACGAAGATCGGATAACTGCGGAACTTTATCTGGACGGTTTTCTAAACCACGTGATAACTGAGACAAAGCCAGTACAGGAACATTTAGCTCACGTGCTAGGATTTTTAACGAACGCGAAATTTCCGAAACTTCTTGAACACGGTTTTCGGTACTGCGACCAGCCATCAGCTGTAAGTAGTCAATAACAATAAGTCCAAGTTTATGTTCGCTTTGCAGGCGACGCGCTTTGGTACGAATTTCCATAATGTTTCCACCGGCTGCGTCATCAATAAAAATTGGAGCTTCACTAAGAGCTCCCATGGCATCACCAAGAGCTTCGAAATCTGCTTCACCCAATTGTCCGGTACGGATTTTCCAAAGATCCACATTGCTTTGCGATGAAAGTAAACGGTCTACTAATTGATCTTTACTCATTTCCAGCGAGAAAACTCCCACAGGAGTTTTGGTGTGGATACCAACGTCACGCAAAATATCCAAAGCCATAGAAGTTTTTCCCATAGAAGGACGAGCCGCTAGGATGATAAGGTCAGACTTTTGCAAACCACTAAGTTTTTTGTCGAGTTCAATGAATCCAGTTGGTAGACCACGAAGTTTACCACTTGAACGATGTAGTTCGTCGATACGTTCAAAAGTTTCGTGAAGTACAGAGCTAATCGGTACAAAGTTTTGCTTTAAATTACTTTGCGAAATATTAAAAAGTTTTTGTTCGGCAACGTCTAAGATGTCTTCGATTTCACCTTCTTCAGTGAAGGCCATATTAGTTATCTCGGACGCAGAGTTAATCAGTCGGCGAAGTGTACCTTTCTTTTTTACGATGCTGGCGTAATAGGCAGCATGGGCAGAGGATGGTACAGAATTAACTAAAGTCGCTAAGTAGCTAGAACCACCAACGCGATCCATTTCGTTGCGTTCTTCAATTAAGTTGGCAACAGTCAGTACGTCGATAGAAGTGCTTTTTTCGAACAAGGTTAAGACAGCTTCGTAGATTAGGCGATGGCGAAGATCATAAAAATCGTCACTGATAATGCTGTCGGCAACATTGATAATGGCGTCTTTGTCTAACATTAAACAACCCAAAAGGGCAGTTTCTGCTTCTAAATTTTGCGGCGGAAGCCGATTGATATCTGTAGCCATGAGCGTTTGTCTTTCCATTGTAGCAGATTATTTTGAGTTGTGTCTGGTGGATTAAAGGTTGAAAACTGGTTGACAATAGCTAATAATTATGGCATACTTTATTTTCGGAAAAACGTTAAGGAGAGATAATATATGAAGCAATTCGGTTGGTATATAGCCGGGATTATTGTTCTTGGCATGGTAATTTTAGGGATGTTTGTGGGTGATGTGAAGAAAGCAAAAACACCACTGCCTGTAAGCACTCTCACGAACACTGCCAAGACGACAGATAAGACTCAGGCAAACCCACTTTCGGAAAAGTTCGATCAGACAATGATTGAATTTACCAGCAAAAGGCCCGAACAGCAATGGCTATTTTCGGGCAGTCAGATGGAAGCGACAGATCTCGCTAAGTTTACTAGCGTTTCCAAGTCGACTATTCAAAAAGCGGAGAACTCATTCAAGACATATTCGAATATTCCAGAGGTAAAGCAATTTGCCGACAAATACTCTGGAAAGCTGTACGTGAGTTTGTTTTCTAGTGCTACAAATGCTCCAATGATGATGGGTCGAACAGGAGATGCTTTTAAGGGGCATAATGACCCGAGTTATTTGGAAATTTGCTTGTTCGATTCTAAGGCTCGTCAAAATCCAAGAAATCAATTGACCCTGCTGTCGTTTAACCCTAGGTTTAACTCGATAATGCTAGCTTCCATTGATTTTAAAGAACCATGGTTCTCGGCTTTCTTTTTACATGAGATGTATCATGTTAAAAAATTTCGAGAAGGGGCGCAGTCTTCCAAAAATAATCAGTATGGAACTGATTTGTGGATCTCGGAAGAAGTCGAGTCACATGAATTAGAAACTAAGGTTTTGGATTCAGCTACAAAAGGCAAGTTTCTTGCCGCAGTCAATGCAATCGTAGAAAAACGAAAGGATCAAACTGATGTAAATTTGATTCCCTCTAGTTTAACCCTAGAGGAGTTAAATAGTTTGGACGGTTTATTTCCACCTTGTAGTAAAGACGAAGTACCTTTCCGCTTGTCACAATATATATTCACGACCGGATTCAGTTGGCTAGAAAAAAGATTTTCTGGCGCCGAGCTCCAAAAAAAGAAGATCGACTACTATCGATTCATCACCAGCCAATTTGGTTAGGTTGATCGAAACGTTGTTGATCGATGTATTGTTAACAGAGATGTGTTTCTAAAACACATCTCTTTTTATATACCTATTTTGTTTTATCCATCTATTTTGGATCTATTTAGAAACTACTTGTCCGTCGCTAGTGTCTTTAACTTCAAAGCCATGCTCTGCAATTTGATCTCGCAATTGGTCG
>JADZEH010000013.1 GCA_020850635.1 Candidatus Doudnabacteria bacterium
AACGACATCTCCCGGTATAACAAATACTGAACCTGCTGCTGAGGGTGCAATCGAACGTGGTATTATGGGCTTAAAATAAGCTTCCGGGTGTTAGGTTGTGGACTGTTTATGGTATGAATTAAGGGTTGTAGACAAATGATAAATGTTATGAAGAAAACGCAGATTTTGGCAATAATCTTTATGGTTTTATGGACAGTCTGTATTGAAAACGCGGTTGCGGGTGACGCTGGTGAAAGTGTATTGGGGGCAGGCGATACATTAAGAATTTTTGTCTATGGTCATCCTGATATGACTACCGAAACTAAAGTAAGTGAAACAGGGAAAATTACATTTCCACTGGTGGGAGAAGTGACAGTTGATGGATTAACACCGTCAGAAACCGAAAGAAAAATAGCAAATCTTCTGGAATCGCGAGATATTTTGCGTAAACCACAAGTGATAGTTGTTACTGCTTCATTGCAGAGTCAGATGGTATCTGTACTTGGTAATGTCCGTAATCAAGGGCGATATCCAATCGAAGGTAAGCGCAGTTTGACCGAGATTCTTGCTATGGCCGGGGGAATAATTCCTGAGGGTGGAGAACTTGTTACTTTGATTCGTACAGATGGAAATAAATTTTATAAAGAAGTTGTTGATATATTGGAAATGATTCGTACTGGCGATTTATCTCGAGATATCGATATACGAAGTGATGATCTGATTTATGTTGAGCGTGCTCATCGATTTTATATATATGGTGAAGTTCAGCGTGCCGGAGTTTATAAGTTAGAACGTAATATGACAGTTATGCAAGCATTGTCTGTTGGCGGTGGTTTGACTCAACGGGGAACTGAACGTGGATTAAGGGTTCAGCGCCGAGATAGTAAAGGTAATTTAAAGGAAATTAATGCTCAATCAGGTGACTTGGTTCAACCAGACGATGTGATTTATATTAAAGAGAGCTTATTTTGATTTTAACTTTAATATTTTTGTTTCGATTTTATAAAGTGGAAACTATAACCAATCAGGTTTAAACTGGGATTTTTTATATGGATTTTTCTCGTTTCTTTCTAATTATTCTTGCTCGCCGGAAACTTATCTTATTTACATTAATTAGCACAATATCAATAACTTTGGTGGTTAGCCTTCTTCTGCCGAAGAGCTACAAATCTACTGCAACACTTGTTCTTACCTATAAAGGAGCCGATCCTGTAACAGGAACGATGTTGCCAGCGCAATTGAACTCAAGTTATATGGCTACTCAATTAGATGTTATTAAAAGCACTAAGACTGCATTGATGGTTATTGATCAACTTAGACTTGATCAGAACGAAATTGTAAAGAAGCAGCATAAAGATAGTAATAGTGACATAGGGCTGCGGGAGTGGTTGGCTGCTTTTCTACTTAAAAACCTTGATATTGAAACTTCTCGTGATAGCAGTGTGATTGGCATTAGCTTTAAGGGAATAGATCCTATGTTTGCCACAATTATTGCGAATGCATTCGCGAGTGCTTATCAGGAAATAAGTATTCGTCTTACCGTGGAACCTTCACAAAAGGCTGCAGCCTATTTTACCGATCAGCTTAATGTGTTACGTGAAAGACTGGAGACAGCACAGAAAAAGCTAACTGATTATCAACATGAAGTAGGGATTATTGATGCGGATACTCGTTTGGATATAGAAACAAGGCGATTAAACGATCTTTCTAGTCAATTGATAATTGCCCAAGCAGAGTTAATGGGAACAGATTTAGAGCAAGGCGCTAATCGTCGAGGTGGCGAAACTAGCAACATTGTGAGAAATTCGATGATCAGTAATCTCAAGCTAAGCGTGGCACAAGCAGAATCAAAATTCTCAGAGATTTCCCAGAAGCTAGGATCTAACCATCCTAGTTATGCAGGTGCGAAAGCAGAGGTGGAAAAATTACGAGCAGAACTTAATAAATATATAAAAAGCACCATGCATACTGCTATTAGTCAAGAAGCAGAAATACGCGCAGCGCTCGAAGAGCAAAAAACAAAAGTACTATCACTTAATCGTGCAAGAAATGAGTTGCAAATTCTTTTTAAGGAGGTGGAAGGGGCTCAGCAAGCATATAACAATGCGATGCAACGCTTAAATCAAACAACACTTGAAGGTCAAGCTAACTTATCGAGTGTTTCTTTACTTGATGCTGCGAAAATTCCTGAAAAGCCTGATAGTCCTAAATTACTGTTAAATGTGGTTCTGTCAGTAATCTTTGGAGTTCTTCTTGGACTTGGGGTAGGCTTGCTCGCAGAAATGTTTGACCGCCGTGTGCGCTCCCCTGATGATCTTGTCGATGTACTTCATGTACCTGTACTTGGTGTTATAAAAAAAGGAATATCAAAACAAAAACATTTGTCTTTTGGCTGGCCACGTTTGATACGATGAGTCTATCTAAGCTTAGGATAGGGAGAAAATAATGAGTATTGTGAATTCCTCAGAAAATAAAAAGCTTAGTGATTCCAGCTCTCTCGTTACCAATTCATCACAATTTTGCAAGTTTAGCATTGGTCATATTCTTCTGGATATGGGAAAAATTACACCGGTTGAAGCGGAGCGTGTCCTACGCTTGCAGAAAGAAAGTGGTTTACGTTTTGGTGATGCTGCGCTTAAATTAGGTTTAATTACTGAGGCTGATATACAGCTAGTTCTTGCACAACAATTTGATTACCCCTATTTGTTACCCGGTCAGGGAAATCATTCGCCAGAATTAGTTGTTGCCTATCAACCATTTGGTGCTCAGGTAGAAGTTTTTCGTGCAGTACGAAGTCAGCTAATGCTGCGTTGGTTTACTTCCGGTCATAAAGCGC
>JADZEH010000014.1 GCA_020850635.1 Candidatus Doudnabacteria bacterium
AATGCTTCTAGTTCACCGGCTTGAATGCGCGCAATGGCTTGTGTTTCAACCTGCTCCATGGAAGTCCGTAGTAAAGTAATACCTGGTGCGGTATCGGCTTACGCAACGCGTAAATTCGTTTGCGTATTTTGTTAAATCTCTTTATTAGCATATCATACTCACTCGTGTTACTGGCTGTGGATTATAGACCCGTGAAAGCTTTCGGATATTTATACGAAGAATAGAGACTAAGGTAACAAAAAAGACCGCATGCTTTGGCGGTCTTTTTTGTTACTCTTTTTTCTCTAAATTAAGCGCACAAGAGTTAATACAGTAACGCATCCCGCCTTTATCAGCTGGACCATCATCAAAGACATGACCTAAATGCGAACCGCAACGCTTGCACTTTACTTCAGTGCGGCTCATCCCCAATGTATCATCACTTTCTAATATAACGTTCTCGCGATTAACTGGGTCGGTAAAACTTGGCCAGCCTGAGCCTGAATCAAATTTAGTATCTGACGAAAAGAGTTCTTGTCCACAAGCAGCGCAAGCATACATACCCTTGCTATGATCGTTATAGTATTGACCAGTAAATGGCGCTTCTGTCCCCTTCTCACGTAAGATATGATATTGCTCTGGAGTCAGTTTTTGCTTCCACTCATCATCGGTTTGTGGAATGGATTGTGTATTGTCGTTCATAAATGTTTTTCCTTTTCCTCAGTATACGCTTTTCCAGAAAACCCGACAATTACCTCACCGCTTCAATAGTTTGTCCTAACTCGGCACTTGGTGCTGTAATAAACACTCGTCCAGTTGTCGTATCGCGCCTCACTGCATAGTCAGTAGAATAATCTGAATTTGATGTGTAATGAGCCGTGTCTGTCGCTGGATCAAAAGGCATCGATGATAAATAATTTGGCACAAGGCAACTGGCAATATCATAACCCCCGCTACTGGCCATGGCCGTAGCGGTTGATGGTAATTCACCAGCCGCACACACGAACTTCCCACGATTCTCGACCATGTTTTGACCAATCGCATTGAGAATCGCGCTTGTATTACTCACCCGTTGAGAATTACGCGCTTGAGCAAATTGCCGAGCAGGATTGATGGCAACCAAAGCAACGGCTGACAGTATCGCGATAATTCCGATCGACACGAGCAGTTCAATTAAGGTAAACCCTTGTTGCTTCACAAAATTTTTGGACATAGTTAATAAGTTTGAATGATATTGATAATTTGAAATGGATCAAGACCTACTTCAACTTTAAACTCACTGATCACATTTTGTATTCCGACTTTTACTTCAAAATGTCTAACCTGATTACCTGAGGAGAAAATTTCTCCTACTTCGCAAGAATACTCACTAATCGCCCACCCCACGTTACCAGAAAAGTTTTGAGCATTTCTAAGACGAAGCAATACTAGCTTCGCGCAAGACTCCGCGGCTCGAGAGCTTTCTGCTTTAAATACCTCTTCTGCAACAGCGGTACGTGATACATGAGTGATACTACTAACAGAAACGATCACTAGCCCAAGAACAGCACTTAATATCATGACCGTAATAATCAGAGCAAATCCCTCATTCTTAGCAAGCATTCTAGTCATACCGAACGAATCTAAATTCTTGACCCGATAATGACAGACTAAGAGAAGTCACAAACACGCCATTTACTTCTTGACTGCTAACATCAAATCTTCCGACTTCGATCCGATCTGTAGACAGAGATCGCTCTTCATTATTTCGTTTTATCAACAGTTGCTGGTCTTGAAGCCAGATTGATAAATTATGACCGTCTTTGTCCTTTATCTTAAGCTCGTGCCCGTCTTGACCAACAACTGGAAAATCTATTGATTCCGCTTGCTGAAGTTCATCATTCATCTTGTAAGTTATAAACTGGATTTCCATATTTGTTAAGGCTTCTTCCTGAATTTGATAACCCTGCTCAACTAGTGAATACCCTGCCCTTAATCCAACCGAGACGAAAATTGTTGCGAGCGCAGCGTACAAAATGATTTCAAGTAACGAAAATCCGTCATTTTTCATAACTCGCTTCCGATAATTACCAAACCCTCACCGTTTTCCAAAGCGGCATATATATTTTCATTCTCGCAATCAATCGCGTTGATACTGGCTGACAAACTCAGCGACGAATGTGGGGTCATTACCCCATTTGAGGCCACTTTCCAAACTTGAAATTCTTTGTCTGGATTATTCGTCCCACTAAAAACATATGGCGTTCGAAAAAATAACGCTCGAATACTATGACCCACATCAACCGAAGACTGTGATGTTAACGAATTATTTATTAAAGCAATATTAAATAATTCGTGGTTTGAGGGATTATTAAACCCACCCACAGTGCGACCAAGTAACACAGTGTCGTCTAGTAACTCAATACTTCGTCCATCTTGAACTTGATATCCTGAAGCACTAAAAGTACTCACTGTTGAAATAGTACTTGGGTTACTCACATTTAAAACCCGTAATTGGGTTTGATTGGGTGTGGCGAGATAAGCCAAACCATCACCAACAAACACCGCACTGATTTTTGTATCCGTCTCAAAAGTTCCAATAACAACTGGAGCCAACACATTACTGACATTGATAATTTGCAACTCTGCTCCAGTATTTTTTGTAAGCCCAAGATAGGCCACGCCATCTTTAACATAAATACTTTGTCCAGCGAGGGTTGGGTCAAGAATTTCTGGAATTTTGAAAGCAGTTTTTAATTGAGGCTGAGAAACTTCTGCAATATCGATAATTTGAAGCTGACTAACTGTACTTAAGTTCGCAACGTAAGCGTACTGCCCAACCACATGAACCGCGGCCAAACCTGGCCCTGTATTTATCGAACCGACGACCTGAGGGTTTTTAATATCATGAACATCTATCACAAATAAATCTGGTGTGGCCGCCACGCTATCATCAACCGTAACGTAGGCATAACCATCGGCCACATCAACATCAGTAGCAATCGCTGATAATGCTAATTGAGCAATAATTTTTGGAGCTAGCCAACCATGAGAAAAATAAACCGAACAGGTTTCCTCACCCACCGCACCGTTGTAATTCGGTACAACCGATGACAACTTTGTTGTTTGTAATACTCCCCGACTATTCTTCCATTCGCTCCTAACTGAAATCCCTCTAACTAATCGCGTCAATGATTTCACCTCAACTTTTACATCAAATTCGTCAACTTGATAGTCCTCGCTCGATACAGAGCCAACATCAGACAAAACTCGATTCAATTCATTCCGAGTGACCATCAAAGCTTGGCGATGAAGTTGATCATCAATCGTATAAACTTGGGCCTGAAAGATAACAGCCATAGCACTGACAAGCACTAAGCCAAGCAAACCAAAAGCCAGTAAAACTTCTAAAATACTAAAGCCCGATTGATGACGACTCACCATACAATCACTCCTTCTTCGCTCAGTTCAATTTGGGTAGAACTTTCAGAATCCGCACTTAAATTTATTCTGACTGGCTCCTCGACTAAGGCTTTACCTAACTCAAACACCACCACCAGAGACGAATTCTCAGCAGAGATGCCAGGATCAAACTCATAAACTCGGTTATCAAGATCTTCTGAATCGAATTCGTCTCCCACAAAACTTACGTACCCACTTTCCGACACAAAAACTCCATGACTACCACCATCCCGACCAAATAAAGACTGTGAACGCGCTCTAGCCAACTCTGCAACCAAAGCAATTTTGTTCGAATTCAAAACGGCTCGTTGGTACCACTTTATTCCCCCAGCAAAAACTACGGTCGTAGCCATAGTGAAAAGTGCCATCCCAATCACGATTTCGACTAAACTAAATCCATTTGAATCTAACGAAAAAGTGCTGGACATAAATCCAGCATACTTTATGCAATATCAAAATTAATTAAACAGAAGTTAAAATAAAAATAAGCACCGCGTAGTGCTTACTTTACTAAGCCCATAAGTTTTTTGATAATAGACGACTTGTACTGTTCTGGTTTATAAGCCTGCAAACGGACAACTTCTACTTTTAGCCCTTGGTCTAATAATTTCTGCTCCAAACCTTCTGTATAGTGTTCTTGATCATAACCCAACGCAATAATCTCTGGCCTTAGCTCTAGGATATGCGAAATATAATCATCTAACGCGCCTAGTTCTGCTTGATCAACAAGTTCGTGATTCCTTACATTTTCTAATCGCTGTATCTCCGATAAATGAGGGGTTTGATTTTTTATTCGTTCAACATTTACATCACGGGCGATCGACACAATTAAATACGGGTTCTCTGCTAAATCTCGAGCTTGCTGGAAAAAATTACTATGACCTTCGTGTAAAAGATCAAAAGTGCCGAAGACTAAAATTCGTTTGCTATTTGAGCTGTCCATATTAAGCCCGCTTAACCAAAGACTTCACAAACACCATATCATCAGCTTTGAAAAATTTCAAAATAGCTAAGACCCCACCGTAGACAACAGCACCAACAACCATCAAGACTATCAGGTTAAGAGCGCTTAAAGCGACAGCTGGCCAATCAAAAATAAATACGTTTTGAATGTATGCTCGACCAAACCAAATGACCACACCCATGACAGCGCTGGCAATAACTGGTTTCCACAGAAAACGGGCCACCGCAAAATCGGCAATTTTAGTTTTGACAAAATAGATATAGAGCAAGGCTTGGATAGCTTCGGAAATTACGGTCATAATCGCCGCAGCTTTGATGCCAAGAATCGGCAACAACACAATATTTCCGGCAACGTTAATAACCATATTGATACTTGTAATGATTACAGCAAACCGAGTTAACTGAGAAATAACCAATGAGTTGGCGACAATGTAGCTAATTAAAATCGCTGGGGCCCAAACTAAAATTGCCAGAACGGGCGCTGCCGAAATAAACTGCTCTCCAGCCAAAACAATAATGATCGGTAAAGCCAACAACGACCCACCCACTCCAATCGGCAAAGCCAACGCAATCAAAAATCGAAAATACTTTTCGATAGTCTCTCGGACTTGTGTCATTTCATTTCTAACCATCAAACCAGCAAAAATTGGATATAACGAAAATGAGACAACTGAGGGAAAGAAACCAATGAGATCAAAAAACTTGTAAGCACTGCTGTACAAACCAGTTTGATCTGGTCCCAGTATGCGATATATCAACACTGTATCAATTCGATTGTAAATAGTACTAAACCCAACAAGTAACGCAAACGGAGCGGCTGCTCTAAGCACAGTCTTTATTAACTTCCAGTCGATATTCGTAAACGCAGAGAGCACTGCTGGCTTCTGAAGATGTTTTTTGACAAACTGGTAGTACAAAATCAAGCTAGTGATTCCAAACACAACTTGACTGGTGACCAGAAAGACAATGTATTTTTCGAAAATAACTGCACTAAAAATAAAAATGACGTTTATTAGCGAGTTCATGAAATTAATAAACGCCACTTTGCGCAAATCATGATTGGCACTCATCACCGCCAAGAACGGATACGTAAGACCGATTGAAACCATGCCAAGACCAGAAATTAAGATCGCGTGGTAAACCACGGGATCATAGTGATTAAGGTACGAAATCAAAGTTAAAGCGGAGTATACGATTATCGCCAAGACTGCTTCTATTGCAATAAAGTTATGGAAATATCTTTTCTGATGTTCCGGCTCTTCACTCATCTTTTTGATGATGTATTGTTGAACCCCAAAATCGATGACGATCCCGAAAATTGTAACGTACGATAACACAAACTGATATTGACCAGCACCGTAAGTTCCTAAGTAACGAAATAAAAAAACATAGGCAACCGCCAAAAGTATCAGCGCGAATGCCCGTGAAAGCGTTAACCAAAAAATATTTTTTGACGGTGAAGTCATGAACACATTGTAACAGATGAGAAACTGCCTGACAAAAGACCCCCGATTGAATCGGGGGTCTTTGTTTAAACTATTTAAGTAACGGTGAGGCTTTTGGCATATTCTTGATATCAAGTTCAGGAACCACAACTACGTTCTTAAAGCTGTAGCCTCGAGCTTTAAAGGCTTCCAGCGTTAATGCTTGAAGTTGGCCAGCTAAAGTGACATAGACAGTACCATCGACATCACTCTTTATTAAAGTATTATCTTTTGGCGGAATGGCATAGCCATCTTTCCACTGAGCAACTAAACCAACATCAAAGCTATAGTCAGGAGTTATACCACGTTGTTTGGCCACGAATGGCGAAACATAATGACGTTCGCCATCTTTGAATAAGTACAAAGCTTTGCCTTCGAGACTAAACCAGGTGCCATTAGCTGGTGGCGCAAAGCCCCCATCTGGATAAGCGTTAATAACTTCATCACTGAAATTAGCAAGATTTGCAAATGAATAACCACGGTTGCGGAAAATTTCACCTGTTAAAGCTTTTTTCAACCCACCCTCTAATACATAAACCGTTGTACTAGTAGTACTCTTCATGATTGTGCCATCAAGTGGTGGGACTGTGCCCTTCTTCTCGTAACTCTTAAGCTCTTCATCATCAACAATCAGAAGTTTTTTTGCTGCGTCATACTGTTTGAAAGTAAACTCGGTAAACAACTGTAAAGTTCCATCCGTAGCAACTAAATAGACTGCAGTGTCATTCTTACCTTTAACAATTGTCCCTGGGCTTGGAGCCAAAGCTGCCCCTGCTTTAAACTGATCAGCTTCATCCTCGGTCATCTTAAGGGCGGCATCTGGGTTTAAGCCACGTTGCTTGATCACAAAGCTTGAAGCAGGATGTTTAATATTACTTATAAACACATAAAGTTGAGATTCACCATCAACCTTCACAACAGTATTATCCGCAGGACCAAGTAATTCCCCAGTCGTATAACTCTCGAGTTCGGTTTTGGATACTGTAATCGCAGCCGATGGATTTAATCCACGAGCTTGTAAAACAAAGCCTGGAGCCGGATGCTTTACGCCGTTTAAAATAACGAACAATCCACCTTTTTTCCCACTCTTGATGATTGTATTGTTTGGATAACGGAACCATTCATTAAAGAATCGCCAAAAATTGTAGTTGCCGTTATAGACATGCGGAGTATATCGATATAGCGCAGCGGTGGCAGCATTGGACAAAACGATTGTCTGACGAGCTTGCACACCTTCATAACCACCCAAAGTATTATCTAGAGTAATTGTTTCGCCAACCTTAGCAGCCACCCCGTTATTAATAGCTGGGCCACGACCACCAGGAGTACTAAACGATTTCATTAGTGATTTAGCAGCACCTAAATATCGATTAGCCTGAGCATCAAAATTACCAAAGAGCTGATAGTAGAATCCGCCGAAAATATTATCGCAACCACCACCATCGGGACAACCAAAACCCAAAGCGCGATCTAAGGCTTTTTGCAAAGTGGCTTCATCCACATTTTTTCGTCCTGTAATTAAACTCTGTTCTTTTTCTAAAGTAACCAAAATTGCTTGAGGGTTCATTCCAGAATGCTGAGCCGCGTCCCAGATTAGTTCAGCTGCAGTACGTTGACGATTTAGGTCTGGTTGTGGATCCTCTAAACCTTGTTTTAAAGCTGAGCTTGTCGGCTCTTTTAATTTGGCGATGAATGAACTACTAGTATTGGCTAAAATACTATTTTTTGATTCTAAAAATTGCTGAATTCCGCTAGCTCCACCAAATGTCTTAGTATCAGAAAAAACTCGATCATCAATTAATTTATTTGGGTCAAAGGCTGGATTAACCGAAAGCTGAGCATTAGCTATATTCGGCATTATTCCTATAAGGGCGAGTATCGCAATAAGTGAAGTAATTTTTCGTGTTAACATGCTTTGTGAAATATTATAAGACTTAGTAGTTAGCATTATTTATTATACTATAGAATGTACGGATCACCTTTTGGAAAACTGCGCATATCCTCATCCGACACATAAATAACAGGGAAAATATTTAAACCACGGTTGATAAAAAATCCATAATTTATTGGATGAAGCGTTCCATCGACAATCCAATAAATAGTGCCATTTTTAGGAGTACGTACCAGCAAACCATTTGGCGGAGTTAATAATCCCCCCGAAACCCAAGAATTCACCTCATCAGGACTAAACGTTTGGATATTTGAATAAGAAAAATTATAGAGTTTGAAGATGCCTCCAGTGACTGGAAACTTTAAACCCTTTTGCATGTAGTAGACGGTACTTTCACCATTTGCTTTAACTAAAGTACCATCAAGTGGTTCAGCTAAAGATCCTTCGGGGAATTTCGCTACGTCGGTTTCGGAAACCATCTTAATCGGTGCAGATGCAAATCTTTGATTTTTAACAAAAGGAATAATCAGATGTCGTTTCGCGCCATTGATAAAATAAAGTTGTCCGGTAGATTTTAACTGAACCACGTCTCCATCTACAACGTATGGCTTAACTTCATCCTGAAGACTCGCTTCAACATTAATTCGCCCTGAACCAAGGAATCCTTCACATGATCCACCACCACACTGAGTTGGGTTTAAATCATCAATCGGGTCTGCAGTCGCAATAATCCGATCGCGAATTTCACGATTGGTTGCTTCTGGAAAGTATGACCTTAACAAAACAGCTTGAGCGGAAACATAAGGAACGGCCATTGAGGTTCCTGACCCGTAAGCATAAGCGTTGGGAGCAGACTCACCACTAACTGGATCATAATTTATTGTCGACAAAATCCTTCTGCCTGGAGCAGATACATCAACGCATGATTTACCATAATTAGCGAAAGGTGGTTTTTTGTCATCAATATCCGTAGCAGTTACACCGATAATCATGTTTTGACTATTATCCGCACAAACAGGGAATACCGGATTATCATTGATATTTCCACCGTTAACGGCCACATCATTACCCGCCGCTGAAACAATTACCACGTTTTTATTAAAAGCATAGCTTATGGCGTTTGACAATGTCGTCTCATGAGCAAAACCAATCCCACCCAAGCTCATGTTTATAACTGAGGCGCCATTATCAGTCGCCCAAACAATGGCTTCTGAAATATTTGATGAACTACCCGAACCTCTAAAATTTAAGGCTTTGATTGGCATCAACGACACATCCCAAGCTCCACCAGTAATACCAATCCCGTTGTCTGACACGGCTCCAATAATCCCAGCGACCATGGTCCCGTGACCATTATCATCAGAATTACTTCCTCGAGAAATTCCTGTATCCTCAATAAAATTATAACCTTTTACAAAAGACTGTTTGCGTAAATCTCGATGAGTTCCATCAATGCCTGTGTCTATAACCGCGACAATAACTGTCCGATCACCAGTAGTTTTATCCCAACCCCCTAAAAATTCAGCCTTAGGTAAACCCCATTGTTTATCTTTATCATTAGAATTTTTTGTGAAAGCTGGATCGTTAGCCGTAACTTTTGCATCAGTTTGTAACTGACGGTCTAATTCTAAATAATCAAAGCTCCCAGCCAAGCGCTGTTTAATCTCTTCCATAGTTAAGGTCGAGGAAAAACTAAACGTATTGGCAAACTCAGGATTTTTACTAAAGGCAAACTTTTGTTCAAGGTTTGTCCCAAAACTTTCTAGTAACGCGCTGTCACCAGAATTCAACTTTACAACATAATTAAATAGGGCTGCATTTGATTCAGCCTGAACTGGTTTTGCAATGGCTATTGATGTAGCAAGCAGCACCATGAGCGCTGCTTGAGCTATGAAAGATAACTTTGGTTTAATCAACTTCATTTTTTGTATGCGCCTGTCCATAAATTAAATCTGACTTGGATAATTTCGAGCAACATGTGAATCATCCCGGAAAGTTTGACCGTACTCTCACCATTGTTGACCCAGCGCACAGGAACTTCTTTAATTTTCATTTTATACTTTCGAGCCAGTGCAAGAATTTCCACATCGAACGCCCAACGCATGATTGTTTGATTTGGGAATATGGCTTCTGTAGCTTTTGCTGAAAAAGCTTTAAAGCCACACTGTGAATCGGTTACGCCAAGCGGAACGATTGTATGAACGATAAAGCGGAAAACCCCGCCGAGAAAATCGCGAATAAAAGGTTGGTGCACTGCGATATCACTACCTTTGATGCGTCGAGAGCCGATAACGATATCATAACCCTCATCAAAGTAAGGCAAAAACTTTTCGATATGATCGATAGTTGTGGAGTTATCAGCGTCCATAAACATTCGAACATCTCCCTTTGCTTCAAGCATACCTTGACGCACCACTCCCCCTTTACCCTTGTTCTCTTTGTTATCTATTAGACGAGCATTAGGCATATTCGTTTCTAACCCGCGCACCACTTGAGCCGTATTGTCTTTTGCCCCATCAACAACCACTAAAATTTCGTACTGATAGCTTTGTTTTTGCAAATATTCATTGATGCTTTGCAAAGTTGAACTGATGCGTTTTTCTTCATTATATGCGGGAATAATCACTGATAATTTCATGTCTGTTTCAATTTAAGGACTACTGATATTTACTAATAGTATAGCAAAAAATCACGGTTTTTGCGAAAGATAAAAAAAGAAGCGGGAGGTGTTCAGTCGTTGTAACGACCGAGCACCTGCCCGCTGGTCCTCCTCGCTCACGCGAGAGTCTCCGCTATGCGGAGGGTTCTCTGCGACTAGCGCAGAGGGGTGTTTGAGAGCTGAACTACTACTTCCGGAGAAAGAACTTCCAAAGGTAGTTTCCACTACCGGCACCTGGGCCGGGAGCGACATACTCCTTCGGAATAAACAACTCCGGTGGGCAAGCCTTCGCGAAGAAATGTGCCCCGATGAACGCGCCGGCAATTAAGCCGACACCAAGTCCGATCAAGAACCACTTGAGCTTTCCACCCTCGTGGAAGTATCGAACGACGAGCGTTCCCTTGCCAGGTCCGCAAACGATGCGATCGATCCTCAAGTAATTGAGCTTCTTCTTGCTCAACTTCTCGGTCGTTATGGTGTCAATCAAGAATCGGACTTCGACTTCAGAGAGCTTCTGTCCGGTCTTGTTGTCCACCATTTCATGGACCTTGCGGCCCTTATTCTTGGTGAGCTTTCCAGACACTCCGTATTCGAAGACCATGATCATCGCGTCGGGCGGGCAACCTTCAGCCCACCACCTAAGGCAATCGTTGGTCCACTCTTCGTAATACGTGAGCTCCCCTGCCTTGTCAGCACGCCACTCGAAGTTGCCAGTCATGTAGGGATCCACGCCAATGCACGGGATTTCGATGTCCCATTCCTTGTCGCAGTTGTCCCTGACCTTCTGGAACCACTTCCCGTCGCGGAGGAATGGAGTTCCGACCGGTTCGAGCTTGGTGGTTTCGCAGATATCCGGACAGGGCGCCAGAGGCACCCAGAACCAGACGACTGGTAATCTGTTGAAGCAGGACAGTATATCGCCCTCCTCCGATCCCCCGTAGAACTGGGGAAGGTTGTTGCTATCGACCCACACGGTAAAGCGCGGATATCCAGGAACCGGCCCGAAGCGATTGTCACTGGTGTTGCGAAACCGCTTGAGCTTGTTGTTCATGCCCAGCCACACCTGGTGCGGTTTGTTCACGTCGAAAGGGAACGCGCCCACGAAATCTCGCGGGTACTCCTTCTCGACGAGCTTGAACCGAATCATCTGTTCCCGGGTGTAGGTTGTCGCTCCCGGTTCATACCACTGCGAGAACGGCTCCGGCGGAACAAACCCAAAGGTCGACATCGCTAGGGACGAAGGCACTTCGTAGGGGTGCCAGCCTTCGACTGACCCCCATTTGTACCACTGGCCTTGCGACGTATGCTGTTGACCAGCGGCCGAAGCGCGATGGCTTCGGCCTTGTGCGGAAGATGTGGAGGCGAGCCCGTTGATGACGAGCACGACCCCCAGAAAGAAAGCGAGAGTCGAAACAACTACGTTCTTCACGGTTCTCTACCTCCCCACTTCTACTATTGCAACGGCCACGGTGACGACGTCAGCGAGGCCATCGAGATTTACATTGTGACTGAGACCAGGGCGACCCGGACCGGCCAGATGAAGCGATTTGCGTTCATCAAGGGACACAACTCTAAGTCGGTCACCATGATGAACCCGAACTTCGTGGGTCCCATTGTCATACGACGTCACGTCGTAGTCGAATGTAACCACGTTCGCTCGGGAAAAGCCTGGCGCCTCGATGTTGATGTACACCGAGAGAGTCTGGCGCTGTCGTGGATTGACCACAATTCGCTCGGTGGTACGACCACCATCACGAATGACGTTCTCAACTTCGTACCCTACCGAGTACGGGAGCTTGTAACGAGCTGAACGGCCTGCCGCGTCAGCACCGTTGGCGATAGACCTTCCCATAAGACCCTTGAGTTCCTCACGAGCGTTATCACGATACGGTGTATCGGACATTGCTCCTTCGAACATCATCTGAACCTGAACCTTTACAGATCCAGTCAGCTTCCTTCGAGAAGCGAACTCACCAACGATGACACGCAAACGCGCCATATCAACTGATGAGAGACGGTACTCGAGAACCCGGGCATCAAACCCTTCCGGGTAAGATGCAATAAGCTCTTCGATTTCGATCTGCCGTCGTTGCGACACGACCTGTCCAGCCGATCTGTCGACCAGCACTGGTCGGTCAAACGTCGCCGGCTGCTGACCAAACGTTGCGCCAGCAGAGACGATGAGTGCGAATAACACCACGATAATTCGTTTCACTATAACTTACTCCTGATTGGGAAAGAACAAATGCCCTGGCAACCATGCCAGCGCGAGTTAGCTCTGCTGGCTCGGTTGATTCCCGAGCACAATCGCGTACACTATATATTAATGCACGCAATGTACTTAGGATTATAAGTTTTCAGTTTGATTCAACTCACCAAAGACCACTAAACGTCGGGCGGTTGTACCCGGTGGCCAACACGTAGATAGTGCAACCAAAGACTTAGAAGTATTTATGAACTGCTCCTGATCATTTGGCTGGAATTCAGCTTGGCGCTTCACGTTATAATGAAGCTTAACCTTAGTCCCATCATACTTAGTTGCGGTGATTGTAAACGTCTCACCTTCTTTGAGTTGATCGAGTTTTACGAAAATCTGATTGTACTTCCCTTTTGACCACGAGAAGTTACTTGAATGACCAGAGATGTAACTTGTTCCAATATCACCAGGAGTTGAAGTTCCGGGATAATGAACCACACCGTTCTTTAAATCGTTATCAAAGTCTTTAGTGTCTTTAGTCCAGATAATTGGAACGGTGATATTTAACTTTGGAATGTTCAAGATAATTTCAGCGTTAGTATCTAACCCTAAATTATTCTCAACATATGAGGCTTGGGCAGTTTGAACTCCCAGAACTTGGCGAGCACTGTTTTCATTACTAGCAATTACATCAGCAACTGTACCTGCCGCAAGTTTATTTGAAATTGCTTCAAGATCAAAATACTTCTCAATTAAACTTTTCTTAGTTTTACTAAACTCTACACCAGTAGAAGGATCAATTCCCTGAATGACAGCCTGTCCGTCTGACATACCAAGATTTAAGCTATCATATTCTTTTGGGTTTAAGTTTAACAAAAACTTTTGAAAGTTAGTTAAGCCACTTCCAGAATTATCCGCGTATGGATCGAGAATCGAGGCATCGGTAATATCAAAGTAGAACTGTTTCATCCAGACTTCATACTGTGAACGATTAGAAGCGATAAGTTCATCCATCTCTTTATTTTTTTCCTCACTTTGAGTAAAGGCTGGGAAATCTGAAAGCAAACTCTTGAAAGAAAAGTCCGTGAAGTAAAAATAATAAACGAACACACCAACAACAAACACCGCAAGGTACGGAGCAATGGTTTTAAAACCACTGACTACAGACTTCGTCCCATCTTTCTTAGTAAACTCTTGAATCTCACGCAAGATCTCAAATTTTTGTTCTTCTTTGTATTGTTCAGTTTCAGTTTGAGGCTTTTGCGAAAGGACGACCGGTTCAACAACGGGTTCGGTTTGGAGGGCATCAGTATCACCAACTAACTGACCTTCAAGAATTGGTAAGTTTGATGGCATAGGTGCACTGACAGAGGCATATTGAGTTGTATCCGACAAATCACTATCTGCTTGCAAACCTAAAAGCTGTGACATTTCGTCACTGGCAGAAGGATAGTTTTTTTGCTCGTCTAAAGTCATATCAGAGCTCCATTTAATGATTTATCATCTTACCATAAATATGGGGTTTTGTCAAGGTAATTGCTGAATATACTGCCTTTTGCAAAGCTTCTGAAAATGCTCATAAATAAGGCGCTTAATGGCTGATTTTAAAACCTCTTTAACATTATTTCGCTTTGACACTCCCCTATGCGCTTGATACGATAACTGTAGCGCAAATCGCTAAATTTGAAAGCAAAATTATGAAAATACTAATTACTGGTGGTGCTGGGTTTATTGGCAGCAATTTTGTACATTACTGGGCAGAGCAACACCCCGAAGATTCAATTATTGTCTTTGACGCTTTAACATATGCAGCCAACAGAGCTAGCTTGGCGTCGCTTCAAAACAAAATTACTTTTGTTGAAGGTGACATTACTGATCGTGAAGCAGTTGATGCAGTTATGGCAGGTGTAGATTGTGTTGTTCACTTTGCCGCTGAGTCTCACAACGATCGGGCTATCGCCGATCCTTTTATTTTTACCAAAACAAACGTCATTGGAACGCATACCCTTTTAGAAAGTGCCCGCCAACACAAAGTTAGTCGCTTCCACCACATTTCCACAGATGAAGTATTTGGTGACATCCCATTAAATGAGAAGTATAAGTTTTCGGAAAGCACCAGATACAACCCGCGCAGCCCTTACTCCGCCAGCAAGGCTGGGAGTGATCATGTTGTGAATGCTTATTTCGAAACTTACAAACTTCCCGTGACAATTAGCAACTGTACAAATAACTTTGGACCGTACCAACATCCAGAGAAATTAATCCCCCGTTCGATTATTCGTTTACTCCACGGACAGAATATTCCGATCTATGGAGAAGGGAATCAAGTCCGGGATTGGCTCTATGTCAAAGATCACTGCCGCGCCATCGAATTGATCTTACAAAAAGGAAAAATTGGTGATACTTATTGCGTTGGTGGCATGACCGAAGAAGTTACCAACTTACAAATTGCTCAAAAACTTATTAAGGCTTTAGGTTTATCGGAAAACAAAATTGAGTTTGTTACAGATCGCGCTGGCCATGATGTAAAGTACGCCATCGATTGGAGCAAAATCAACAAAGAACTTGGTTGGCAGCCAGAACACGATTTCGACACTTGGCTAACTACAACGGTTGAATGGTACAAGAACAACGAAGCCTGGTGGAAAGAGACAGCCAATGAAGCAGAAAGTTTTTACAAAGCCCAAGGCGAACAAGTATTAACGAAATAACATGGATCAAACAAACGATTTTATCAAAGAGACGAAACTGGCTGGTGTTTTTGTCATAGAGCGACCAACGTTTGATGATCCACGTGGTTTTTTCCGCGAATTTTATCGAAAAAATGATTTAGAAAATCGTCTTGGATTTGAATTTAATCCTGCCCAAGCTAATCACTCCCATTCTTCTAAAAACACGCTTCGTGGAATTCACGTTGCTCCGTGGCATAAGCTAGTGACCGTCGCCAACGGCGAAGTTCAGCAAATTGTAGTTGATTTCAGAAAAGATTCCCCGACTTTCGGACAATACGAATCCATAATCATGGGCGAAAAGAATCGAAACGCGGTTTTTGTTCCGGCTGGTTGTGGTAACGCCTTTTTGGTAACAAGCGAACAAGCTGACTATATATACCTCGCTACTGATTACTGGGAACCGGGAAAAGAGTTATACGCAATTTACAACGACCCTAATTTAAATATAGAGTGGCTATCTAAAACGCCGCTTGTCTCAGAAAAAGATTTACAGAACAAACCAGTGAAAGAATTATTTCCCGATCAATTTAAATAACCATGTCAAAAGTCCTTATCGTCGGGAAAAATGGTAACTTGGGTCGTGAGCTGGTTTCGTTGTATCCCGAGGCAACCGCTTGGGGACGAACCGAACTTGATGTAGCAGACGAAAGCGCTGTTTTAAATAAAATTACCGAACTTAAACCAGACATCGTCTTTAACTGCACCGCTTACAACGATGTTGATGGCGCCGAACAAAACCCTGCACCCGCCAACCAAATAAACGCCAAAGGTCCTGAGACCTTGGCAAAAGTTTGCGATCAAATTAGCGCCACGCTGGTTCACTTCAGTACTGGCCAAGTCTTTGCCGGCGACTCAAAAGATGGCTATACTGAAACCGACACACCTCAGCCAATAAATGCCTATGGCCAATCAAAGCTCACTGGTGAACAAGCCGTCGCAAACTTTTGCCAAAAATATTACATTATTAGAACTGAATGGCTCTACGCTAAACCATCAACAAGCGGTACAAGCAAAAAAAGCTTTATCGACATCATGCTTAAAATGGCTAAAGCCGGAAAACCAATTAAAGCAGTTGATGATGAATTCGGCAAGCCAACTTACGCTAGAGATTTAGCGATCATGAGCAAAGAGCTCGTTGAACAAAATCTAGTTTATGGAATTTATCACGGAATCAACGAAGGACTCGCTTCTCGATACGACTGGGCCAAAGAAACCTTCCGAATTAAAAACATAGAAGCGGATTTAACTCCTGTCCCCGCCTCAACTTTTCCACCACGCGCCGCGAAACGACCCCAGTATGAAGTTCTCAATAACACGAAATTTCCTAAACTACGCAGTTGGCAAGACGCGCTCAAAGATTATTTAACGAACAACTAGCATATGAAAGGTATTATCCTCTCGGGTGGTGCAGGAACAAGACTCTATCCCCTCACCAAAGTTACATCAAAGCAACTTTTACCGATTTACAACAAACCGATGATTTTTTATCCGCTCGAAAAACTTCTCGAAGCCGGGATAAAAGAGATTTTAATTATTGTGGCGCCAGACCACTGTGGTGACTACATGAAAGTTTTAGGAAGCGGTAAGGAGTTTGGACCAGGTGTTCGTTTTACTTACGAAATTCAAGATAAGCCAGTAGGTCTTGCCCACGCTTACATCATGGCAGAAAACTTTTTAGATGATGGCGACAGTTCAGCCATGATTCTTGGCGATAACTTATTTGATTACGACTTTACGAGTGCGATACAAAACTTTAAAAGTGGTGGCATGGTCTTTGCTAAAGAAGTTCCGGATCCAGAAAGATTTGGTGTGGTTAAACTCGATGAGAATAATAAAGCTATAAAAATCGTTGAAAAGCCAAAAGAATTCCTATCTAACCTTGCCTTAACCGGAATGTATCTTTTTGATCATCGTGCTGTGGAAATTGCCAAAAATGTCCAAGCCTCAGAACGTGGTGAAATTGAAATTACAGACATCCAAAACTGGTACCTACAAAAAGGTGAACTCAACGTAGAAGTTCTAGATGGTAACTGGATTGATGCCGGAACATTTGAAAGCTACTACCGCGCCAACCAGTGGGCGTACGATAAAGAACATAAAAACTAAAAATCCCCTTTCGGGGATTTTTTATATACAAGAAAATTTATAGCTTAACGATCTCTATCTCAGTGAAAGCTTGGCGATGTCCTTGAGTTCTTCGGTACTTGCTCTTGGCTTTGTACTTGAAGATACGAATCTTATCACCACGGCCCTGCGTAAGGATTTTACCTTCAACAGTTTTGCCACTTATGACAGGCTTACCAACAGTCTGGGTTTGATCATCACCCATAAACAGGACTTTATCAAAAGTAATAGTTGATCCGGCTTCGCCGTCTAACTTTTCAACTTGGATTTTATCACCTTCGGAAACCAAATACTGTTTTCCGCCGGATTCAATAATTGCAAACATATCTATATCTATTAAGTAATTTCTGTTACAAGAGAGCTGTAAACTCAATATATTCTATCAAAAACTGGAGAATTAGTCAATTCCTTGATTTATTCGATTTTTTCGACGATACAGATAGACCGTACCCCCAACCAAAAGCGCCATAACCATGAATAAAATGACTAAGGCAATAAGTTTTCCGAGACTTTGAAGGAACACTGCTGAAAAACCAAACAACGCCGAAATAGAGTAAAAGATCAAAGCAGTTTGACGTTGAGTGAACCCGGCATCAAGTAAACGAAAATGCAAATGAAGCCTGTCTCCCTTAAACGGACTCCGTCCCGTGAGAATGCGTTGTAGTAAGACTAAAGCCACATCTAGAATCGGAATACCCATAACTAGAAACGCGGTGGCGATTTTCCCACCAAGCAAAATAGACAAAGACCCTAGCATAAACCCAACGAACAAACTTCCCCCATCACCAATAAAAATTGAGGCAGGATGAAACGCGTAAAATAAATAGCCAAGCAAAGCTCCGCATAAAATGATCGCAAGTGTTGCCGTAACTGGCTGGTTAACAGTTTGGGTCAGTGATAACAAAAACAAAGTAAAACTCGCGATTGTACCAATGCCCGCCACAAGACCATCGAGTCCATCTAAAAACTTAGTGGTAAACATCATACCCATTAACCACACCCATGCAAAAATTGCTGACGCTGGTAAAAATAGAATTTTGAAATTTAGGTTAAACGGTTCACCAAAAGGATTACTCAATGTCGTAATACCAACTCCGACTCCGCTCAACACAACCACTAGCGCTGCTAAACTTGGAAAAATCCACAAAAGGTATGGGGGTAAGTCATACTTATCATCTAGAAACCCACCAATCATTAAAATAAGCGCTCCTGCTCCAATACCAAGGAAGAAAGATGGAGGGACAACTACACTATTCCAGTTTCCAAACTGAAGATACAAACCAATCGCCACGGCACACCCAGCAACCACCGCAAGACCACCAAGCTTTGGCGTTGGCTTAGCGTGAAGATTACGTGGCGGACGCGGTATATCCATCGCTCCCGTCGCTCGAGCTAATTTTCTCACCAGTGGCGTAACAGCAAAAGATACAGCTAGAGCTATTAAACCAAACCAAACGTAGTCCATATGGTTATTGTGGTCTTGAGCTTTGCATTTCTTTCATCTGCAAAGCAGTGTTCTCACCTTTACGGGCCTTGGGAGTAATGAAAAATTCCAAGTACCATCCAAACATTAAACGCGTCTGCGCTTCAATGGCTGGAAAACTTCCAAAGACTACGGACACAATGGGAACGAGTGCCCACTGCGCAAACATCATCGCGCTGCGCATGACCCCGTATTTCTTTGGACGCGGTGGTAAAAGCACCAAGTTAATATAGACACTAAAAATCAAGAACGCGGTGGCAGTCGTCATAAGTAAGCGTGTCATGTATGGCAAGTTTACCGCAACAACACTATCAGTAAATTCTTTTCCACCAATTAACAAAGGTAGCCAACCAAGCATGGTAATTAAAACGCTTGCTGCGGCCCAGTTAAAATCACCTTCTACATACTGATAAAGCTTGTACATGCGATCCCAAAATGGTG